>NZ_JBFTZN010000007.1:0-52735 GCF_056406775.1 Allobosea sp. P1_A7 | reverse complement strand
CTTCTTGAGCACGCCGTCGATGATGCGCACGAGCACGACGACGCCGAGATAGGCATCGTACCAGGAATCGACCAGAAGTGCCTTCAGCGGCGCTTCGAGATCGCCCTTCGGCGCCGGCAGTTTCTGGACGATCGCTTCCAGCACGCCTTCGATGTTGAGACCGGTCTTGGCCGAGATCGGCACGGCTTCCGAGGCATCAAGGCCGATCACATCCTCGATCTGCTGCTTGATGCGCTCGGGCTCGGCTGCCGGCAGGTCGATCTTGTTGAGGACCGTGACGATCTCGTGGCCCGCATCAAGCGCCTGATAGACGTTGGCGAGTGTCTGCGCCTCGACGCCCTGAGAGGCGTCGACAACCAGCAGCGAGCCTTCGCAGGCGGCCAGCGAGCGCGAGACCTCATAGGCGAAGTCGACGTGGCCGGGCGTGTCCATCAGGTTGAGGATGTAATCCTTGCCGTCCTGGGCGCGATAATCGAGCCGGACGGTCTGCGCCTTGATGGTGATGCCGCGCTCCTTCTCGATATCCATCGAGTCGAGGATCTGCTCGCTCATGTCGCGGGCCGCGACCGTGCCGGTCTGCTGGATCAGCCGGTCGGCAAGGGTCGACTTGCCGTGGTCGATATGGGCCACAATCGAGAAATTGCGGATGTTGTCGAAACTGCGCGTGCTCATGGGCGCGCAATAGCAGTGAAGCTGCACGGGGCCAAGGGTTTGTGGCAGGCGCCTTGCTTCTCTGCAGCATGGCAGGCGCTTGACATTCCAGTATATTAGATTTTCTCTACTAAAATGGAGAATCCTCCCGAGAGAGACATCGACAGGCGCCTCGCGACGCGCCTGAAGTCAGCGCGCCAACGGCGCGATCTGACGCTCGACGTGCTTGCCGAGCGCACCGGCGTCAGCCGCGCGATGATCTCGCGAATCGAGCGGGGCGAATCGAGCCCGACCGCGGCGTTGCTCGATCGACTGACCGCTGGACTCGGCGTGACCTTGTCGTCGCTGTTCCACGAGGAGCGCCATGCCGGCCCGGTCGCGCGCCTGGCCGACCAGCCGGTCTGGCTCGACCCTGGCAGCGGCTATGTGCGGCGCAACGTCTCGCCGCCAGGCATCGGCTCACCGGTCGAGATCGTCGACGTGACGCTGCCCCCCGGAGCGCGCGTCCTGCTCGACGGACCGCGCATGCTGCACCGCCTCGACCAGCAGGTCTGGCTGCTCGCCGGAGAGATCGAGCTCAGCTTTGGCGGCGCCAGCCATCGACTGCGGAGCGGCGACTGCATCCACATGCTGCTCGATGGGCCGATCACCTATCACAATCCCGGCCCGGAGCCGGCCCGTTATGCCGTCGTGCTGATGACGGCAGACGGCCTATCCCAGGAAAGACCACGATGACGACGCAGCTCGTTGATACGGCCTCGATCACGCGTCTCGATGCCGCTGGTGCGCGCAACGCCATCCCTGCGCTTACCGGTATCCTTCGGGATTCCGTTGCGAACGGCGCCTCTGTCGGCTTCATGGCGGAGAATACCGAGGCCGATTTCAAGGCCTATTGGACAGGTGTCGTAGCCGGCGTCGAAGCAGGACAGATCCTGCTTCTGGTCGCGCGGCAGGGCGACGAGATCGTCGGCACCGCGCAGCTCCACCCCGCCGGCAAGCCGAACCAGCCGCACCGCGCCGATATTGCCAAGGTGCTGGTGCATTCCTCCGCGCGCCGGCAGGGTATCGGCGAAGCGCTGATGCTGGCAGCGGAGGCCGAGGCGTTGGCGGCCGGACGGACGCTGCTCTGCCTCGACACGGACGAGGCCGGCCCGGCGCGGCGGCTCTATAACCGGCTGGGCTGGACCGAGATCGGCACCATCCCGCGCTATGCGCTGATGCCCGATGGCAGCGATTGCGGCTCGACCTTCTTCTTCAAGTCACTCGCCTAATCCAGCGGATTGGGGCTGACCGGCAGATCGGGCTTGGCCGGCTTGTCGGAGAGTGAGGAAATGATGCGGCGCATGCCGGCGAGCAGCTGCTCCGCCTCCTCCTCCGGGAAGCCGGCCAGCGCCCGCCGGTTGACCTGCCGCGCCWCCGCAAGCGCAGTATGCTCCAGTTCCCGGGCCCGCCCTGTCAGATGAATGATACGGGCGCGGGCATCGGCAGCGTCGGGCCTGCGCTCGATCAGACCGTCGCGCTCCATGCGCGCAAGCGTGCTGGCCATCGTCGCCTGTTCGACATCGAGCCGTTCGACCAGGTGTTTCTGCGTGACACCGTCTTCACGCCAGAGTTCGAGCAGGACCATGAACTGCGCTGGCGCAAGCCCCAGCGGTCGGATGGATTCAGCCAGGGCCTTGGCGAAAAGCCGCGCCATGTGGTTGGCGAGATAGCCGGCCGAATGAGTCTTGAAGGTCGTCACGATCGCATCCCCCCGCCGGGTCGGGATACCAGTTGAACAGCATGCTATGCAATGATATATAGCATACTATTCAAAATCGGGAGGTGACGATGCCCCAAGGGACCGACCTCATTCTGCAATCCACGCTCGCCCGGAGCATGGGACCGATCACATTGGCACTGGCGGCGCTGTTCAGTGGCGCAGCGATCTACATCCTCGCGGCCGAGCAGCCGGCGCGGCTGTCGCTCGACGACGGGGCGCTTCTGCGGCAATGGCAAGCCGCCATCGGCCCGGCGACGCGGATGCAGGCGACGCTGGTCGTCATCACGACGCTCTGCGCCGGTCTCTCCTGGCGCTCCACCCGTAACCCCGCCTGGCTGGTCGGCATGTTTGCGATCCTGGCCAATCTGCCGTTCACGCTACTGGTCATCGCACCGATCAACACGGAACTGCAGGCCATGGCCGCGGCGCAAGCCAGCGCCGCGAGCCGCCATCTGATTCAGCGCTGGGGTGAGCTTCACGCTGTCCGCGCCGGGCTCGGGCTATTCGCCGTCCTCAGCTTCAGCTGGGCGCTGTCGCGGCGTCCGTGACGCCCTGAACCTTACTCCGCCTTGCGATAGTAAGGCTCGACCGGCCCCTTGAGCGTGATCGTCATCGGCCGGCCAAAGCGGTCCTTGGCGGCGCCGGCCGCCACCTTGATCCATCCCTCGCTGACGCAATACTCCTCGACATTGGTCTTCTCGGTGCCCTTGAAGCGGATGCCGATATCCTTCGCCAGGACCTCGGCGTCGTAAAAGGGGCTGTCCGGGTTGACGGAGAGACGGTCGGGGAGCGTGTCGGTCATGTCTTTGGCCTTGTGGTCTGGAGCGCACCTGGGTCGCTTTGGCGGCAGAGGTAACGCCAGAATGCGTCGATGCCAAATCGGGATGCTTGAGCGGCCTCCCGGCCACTGCGAAATTCGGGGCCGGCGACGTCATGGAGCGCGGGCTGGCGGTCCACCTGATCGAGCGACAGAGCAGTCTCGGTCCGGGGCAACGCGAAGCGAGCGACTTTCACGCCAGCGAGCAGGTCATGACTCGCTGGCTGGAATCGGTCAGCGGCCGCCGGCCTTCTCGATCAACGCCGCGACGGCCCGCTGCCCGCGCTGGCGGGCATGGGCCAGCGGCGAGACACCATCCTTGTCGGCCAGACTCGGATCGGCGCCGGCCTCGAGCACAAGCTTTGCAACCTCCTGATGCCGTGGCCCGCCATCGCCCAGGATGACGATCTCGAGCAGGCAGGTCCAACCGAGATCATTGACGTGGTCCAGGTCGATGCCGCTACCCAGGAGCAGCTTGACCGTCTCGACATGGGCGCGCTCGCAGGCCGGGATCAGGGCATTGCCGCCATAGCGGTTGCGGATCGTCAGGTCGGGCTTCAGCGGGATCATCGCAGCGACGATCTCGGCACGCCCGGCGGCACCGGCGAGCAACCAGGGCGTGTCGCGATTGGCGGCCTGCGCATTGATGTTGGCGCCCGCCGCGAGCAGCGCCTTGGCGATCGCGACATGATTGCCGGCCACGGCGAGCAACAACGGCGAGCGCCCCTGCGCATCGCGAGCCTCGAGATCGGCTCCGGCCGCGATCAGCCGGGAGACCTCGGCAGTCCTGCCGGTGGCGGCCGCATCGAGGAGGCTCGCCTGTCCGTTCTGCCCCATCGCCGCCATCRCAAAAACTCCCAGCACCAGAATCAGTCCGGCTCGCAAGATGCGCTTCACCGCGCACCATCCAGGAGCCGCCCGACGACCTTGGCGGTATAGTCCACCATCGGCACGATGCGGGCATAGTTCAGCCGCGTCGGGCCGATGATGCCGACGACGCCGACGATACGCTGTTCGGCATCATGGAAGGGGGCCGCGATCATCGAGGAACCGGACATCGAGAACAGCTTGTTCTCGGAGCCGATGAAGATGCGCACGCCGTCGCCGGCCTCGGCACGGGACAGGAGGTCGATCACGTCGGTCTGCGTCTCCAGATCCCCGAAGAGCAGGCGGATACGCTCGAGATCCTCCYGTGCCTTGAGATCCTCCAGCAGATTGGCCTGGCCGCGCACGATCAGATGGCGATCGCTGCTTGGACCTGACGAGGTGGCGATGCCGCTTTCGACAAGCTTCGCCGTCAGCGCATCGAGTTCGCGCTCCATGGTGGCGCGATCGTCGGCGATCTCGCGCTGCAGTTCGCTCAGGGTCTTGCCGAGGACACGGGCATTGAGAAAATTCGCAGCCTCCGTCAGGGCCGAGGCGGGCAGACCCGGCGGAAGGGCGAGCAACCGATTCTCGACCGTACCGTCCTCCGCCACGAGCACCACAAGCGCGCGCACCGGCTCCAGCCGGACAAATTCGATATGCTTCAGCCGGGAATTGGCCTTGGTGGTGACCACAACGCCGGCACCACGCGACAGCCCAGACAGCAGTGCAGACGCCTCGGTCAGCGCGCCGTCCAGCGTCCGGGTCGAGGCCGCTGCCCGCATCTGCGCCTCGATGCGGGCGCGCTCGTCGGAGGTCAGGTTGCCGACTTCCATCATGGCGTCGACGAAGAAACGCAATCCGCGCTCCGTCGGCAACCGACCGGCCGAGGTATGCGGGGCGTAGATCAGCCCGGCCATTTCGAGGTCGGTCATGACATTGCGCACAGTTGCCGGCGACAGGGCCACCGGCAGCAGCCGCGCGATATTGCGCGAGCCGACGGGCTCGCCCGTCGCGAGATAGCCATCGACGATCTGCCGGAAAATCTCACGGGAGCGTTGGTCGGTCTCGACCAGCCCGCCAGGGCTGTCCTGCCGCGTGGGCGCGCTCATGGCGAGGCGAGTATCTGGTTGCACATAGGCTATTGTCCCTTCGGCGCGGCGGCGGATCAAGAGGCAAGCGCTGGCTGCTTGCCTTGCCGCGCCCGGCCCAAACGCCTACAAGCCGCCGAACTCACGAAATCGGGATGTGAACATGCGACCCTCCAAACGCGCGGCCGACGAGATGCGCAAGGTCACGCTGGAACGCGGCGTGGTGCGCTATGCGGAAGGTTCCTGCATGGTCAGCTTCGGCGAGACCAAGGTGCTCTGCGCCGCGACGGTCGAGGAAAAGGGTCCACCATGGCTGCGTGGCACCGGCAAGGGCTGGGTCACGGCCGAGTACTCGATGCTGCCGCGTGCCACGCATGAACGTACACGCCGCGAGGTCACCTCCGGCAAGCCATCCGGCCGCACGCAGGAAATCCAGCGCCTGGTCGGACGCTCGCTTCGCGCGGTCGTCGACCTGACCGCCATTGGCGAGCGCCAGATCGTGGTCGATTGCGACGTCCTCCAGGCCGATGGCGGCACGCGCACGGCCTCGATCACCGGCGCCTGGGTCGCGCTGCACGRCGCGCTGAAATGGATGGAGGGGCGCGGCATGCTCAAGGCATCGAACCCGCTCAAGGATCATGTCGCCGCGATTTCCTGCGGCATCGTCGCCGGCAACCCGGTCATCGATCTCGACTATGTCGAGGATTCCGGCGCGCAGACCGACGCGAACTTCGTCATCACCGGAACAGGCGGCCTGGTCGAAGTGCAAGGCACTGCCGAAGGCGCTCCCTTCTCGGAGGATGAGCTGATGGCCCTGCTCCGCCTCGCCAAGGGCGGTGTCAGCAAGCTGGTCGCGCTGCAAAAGGCGGCGGTGGCCTGACCATGAGCGGACATCGGCTTCTCCAAGGCAAAGTCGTGATTGCGACCCATAATCAGGGCAAGCTGCGCGAAATGCGCGAGCTGATGGCGCCCTATGGCGTCGATCTGGTCTCGGCCGGCGAGCTCGGCCTGCCCGAGCCGGAGGAGAATGGCCACATGTTCTCGGAGAATGCCGCGATCAAGGCGGTGGCCTCCGCGCAAGCGAGCGGCCTGCCGGCGATTGCCGATGATTCCGGCCTGTGCATCGATGCGCTCGACGGCGCCCCTGGCCTGTTCTCCGCCAACTGGGCCGGGCCGGGCAAGAACTTTGTCCCGGCGCTCGCCCGCGTGCAGGCCGAGCTCGCCAAGCGCGGCGCAACGACCTCCGACAAGCGTCGGGGCCATTTCGTCTCCGCGCTGGTCATCGCTTGGCCGGACGGACACCAGGAGCTCTTCGAAGGCCGCGTCTACGGCGAGATCATCCATGAGCCGCGCGGCCCTTCAGGCTTCGGCTATGATCCGATTTTCAAGCCGGACGGCCGCGCCAAGACCTTTGGCGAAATGTCTTCCGATGAAAAGCACGGCGTGCCGGATGATGGTTCGGAGGCGCTGTCGCATCGCGCCCGCGCCTTCCAGCTTCTCGCCGCAGCCTGCTTGAGGCTGCCCCAGTGAACGCGCCGGCCGCCATCGCCGAGCGCCAGGCGGTCCCGCCGCATCCGACCGCGGATGCCGGTTTCGCGGTCTATGTGCATTGGCCATTCTGCCTGGCCAAATGCCCCTATTGCGACTTCAACTCGCATGTGCGGCACACGCCGCCCGACCAGCAGCGCTTCATCGAAGCCTTCAGGCGCGAAATCGCGCACCGCGCCCGGCTGGCGCCCGGACGCACCGTCTCCTCGATCTTCTTCGGCGGTGGCACGCCCTCGCTGATGGAGGGCCGCACGGTCGGCGCAATCCTCGACGCGATCGGCGGCGCCTGGGCGGTCGACCCGAATTGCGAGGTCTCGCTGGAAGCAAACCCGACCAGCGTCGAGGCAGGACGCTTCCAGGATTTCCGCGCCGCCGGCGTCAACCGCGTCTCGCTCGGTGTGCAGGCGTTGAACGACGCCGACCTCAAGGCGCTGGGCCGGATGCACTCGACACAGGAAGCGCTCGATGCGGTGGCGATCGCGCGGCGCTATTTCGAGCGTTATTCCTTCGACCTGATCTACGCCCGCTCCGTCGAGCAGACCCCCGCGCTCTGGCGCGAGGAACTCGAACTCGCGATCGGCCATGCTGCCGAGCATCTCTCGCTCTACCAGCTCACCATCGAGCCCGACACCGCCTTCGCGGCCCTGTACAAGGCTGGCAAGTTGAAGGTGCCGGATTATGAGGTCGGCGCCGCACTCTACGAAACGACGCAGGAGATCACGGCAAAGCACGGCCTGCCGGTCTACGAGATCTCGAACCATGCCAGGCCGGGCGCCGAATGCCGGCACAATCTCGTTTACTGGCGCTATGGCGAATATGCCGGCATTGGCCCCGGTGCGCATGGAAGGCTTGTCACGGCGGACGGCCGGATGGCGCAATCGACCGAGAAGCGGCCGGAAGTCTGGCTTGAGCGCGTCGAGGCCGAAGGGCATGCGCTGGTCGAGAACGAGTGCCTGAACGCCGAGGCGCAAGGCGACGAATATCTGCTGATGGGCCTGCGACTGGTCGAGGGCATCGATCCGGTCACGTTCAGGGCGCTTTCAGGGCGCGAGCTGAAGTCTTCCCGCGTCGACAGCTTGATGAAGGAGGGGCTGTTGACGCGCAAACCCGGCGGCAAGCTCGCCGCGACACCGGACGGGGCCCTGGTCCTGGACGCGTTGGTGGCGGATCTGGCGGCCTAGACCTGCCGCCCCCATGCCCGGCCTCGCGCCGGGCATCATTCTGTTTCTGGAACCGAGGATCTGCGCGTCGCAGCGCCCGGAAACCGCGCGCGGGGGCCCTGTTACGTCCTCGGCCCAAGGTCTCGCGGCGCGGCATTGACCGTCACGATCTGGCCGTTGCGCAGTTCGAGAACCGCAAGCCCGCGCTCGATCTGCCCATCCGGGCGGAAACGGAAGACGCCGTCCGCACCGGCAAAGCCCTGCGGGTTGGTCAGAACCGACTCGGAGAAACGCTGGCTTCCCTGCGTCCGCGCCAACGCCGCTGCCAGAGAGACCGCATCATAGGCTAGAGTCGCGGTGCGGGTCGGCGCGCCGTTGAAGCGCTGCTGATAACGGCCCGCAAAGGCATTGAAACCGGCTGTGTCGGGCGATGCGAACCAGCCTCCCTGGATCGCCGGAACGCGCGCGACGCTGGCATCGTTCCAGACACCGGTGCCGAGAGGCTTCACCTTGGCCGGATCGAACCCGGCTTGCTGAAGTGCCAGTCCCAGCGCCGGCATGGTGTCGGCTGCGGCCGGGACGAAGAGCGCGTCCGCCTGCTGCAAGGCCKGCACGAGGCGCTGGACAGCGGTGCGCATGCTGTTCTGGTCGGAGCCGAAACGCTCGATGATGACCGCCCGCGCCCCGCGATTGGCGACGGCCTGCTGGAACGCGGCCTCGACGACCCGGCCATAGGCGGTATCCGGAACCAGCGCGGCAAAGGACTTGCGCCCCTGCGAAGAGGCGTAGGCGATCACGCGATTGACGTCGTTCTCGGGCGGGAAGGAGAGCAGATAGACGCCGCGCGAAGCGACATTGCTATCGCTGGAGAAAGCCATGATCGGGCGGTTGGCGCCGCGCGCCACTTGAGCGGCAGCCTGCACCGAGGGTGCAAAGAGCGGCCCGATGATCAGTTCAGCACCTTCACGCAGCGCTTCCTGGGCCGCGGCCTGAGCGCCTTCCGGCGACCCGCGATCATCCTTGACCAGCAGCGTGAGGTCGGCGCCCGGGAATTCGGCGAGCGCCATCTCGGCAGCGTTCTTCAGGGAGTTGCCGACGACCGCGCCCTGCCCTTCCGCAGTCAGGGGAAGCACGAGGCCGACCTTGACCTTGCCGGTACCGATGGTCTGGCCGGTCGGCGCCTGAGCCTCGCCGCCCGGGGCCGCGGAACCGCCGTCAAAACCTGGCAGACCGGACGTGCCGCCGCTGCAGGCCGCGAGCCCAAGCGAAACACCGAGGGCCAGAGCCGCCAGACGCAACCTCGAGACCGGAAGGGGGAGCCGTTGGAGCAGCACGGGATCATCTCCAGTCGAGAACGGGGAACGCGGTCATTGCGACCGTATCCAGCTTGCAGTCCCCCGACCGTGGAGAACTCCTGCCAGTGCGACATGGTATTTTCAAGTTGTTAACTCTGTCTTGCCGCATTTGAAACGAGGCGCAGCTGCATGCGGCCGTGGCATAAGGACCGCGGCTGTGGCAGCTTGCGGACATGTCCGCTCCGTCCTCCGCCCCGCCTGCCTCCGCCCCGCCTGCCTCTGCCCCGCGTGCATCGCAGCGCGCCCCCAGCTACACGGCCTTCGGGCTCCGCGCCGAAGCGGAGACGCTGGYGCCCGGCCTGCACATCGTCGCAACCCCGATCGGCAATCTGCGCGACATCTCGTTTCGCGCCCTGGCGACGCTTGCCGCCGCCGATGCCGTGCTCGCCGAGGACACGCGCACCAGCAAGACGCTGCTGGCACATTACGGAATCTCGACACCGCTCCTGCCCTATCACGAGCACAATGCCGCGCAGATGCGGCCGAAGATCCTGGCCAAGCTGCGGGAGGGCGGGCGGCTTGCCCTGATCTCCGACGCGGGCACGCCGCTGGTGTCGGACCCCGGCTACAAGCTGGTCGCCGATGTCGTCGCCGAAGGCCTGCCGGTCACCGGCATTCCGGGCCCCTCGGCCGTTCTGGCGGCGCTGGTGCTTGCCGGCCTGCCGACAGACCGGTTCTTCTTCGAAGGTTTCCTGCCGCCGAAATCGGCCGCGCGGCGCGGGCGGCTGACCGAGCTGGCGGTCATTCCAGGCACCCTCGTCTTCTTCGAATCACCGCGCCGCCTCGCCGAGATGCTCGCCGATGCCGGCGCAGTGCTGGGCGCAAGGCCGGCAGCGGTCGCCCGCGAACTGACCAAGTACCACGAAACCGTACAACGCGGGACGCTTGCTGAACTCGCCGCCCATTATGGCGAGGAGGAAGAAGCACGCGGCGAGATCGTCGTGATCATCGGTCCACCCGGAGCCGAGGCTCTGCTTCCAGCGGGAGATGTCATCGATGAGCGCCTGCGCGAGGCCATGGCGCGGCTCTCGCTCAAGGAGGCGGTCGCGCAGGTCGCCGCCGAGACGGGGCAGCCGCGCCGCAAGATTTATGCGCGCGCCCTCGAACTGACCCGCGAGCCTTGAGAGCCAGGGCTCGCAGCCAGAAGGCCAGACGAGCCGGAACGACCGGCCAGCGCGGCGAGTTGCTGGCGATCCTCTGGCTTGCCGCGAAGGGTTACCGGCCCCTCGCCCGGCGCTTCGGCGGCAAGGGCGGCGAGATCGACCTCATCGTGAAGCGCGGACGCACCATCGCCTTCGTCGAGGTCAAGGCCCGGGGCCTGCTCGACGATGCGCTGACCGCGATCACTCCGGAGAAACGCCGGCTGATCGAGGCCCGCATCCGGCAATGGCTCTCGCGCAATGCCTGGGCGATGGACCATCATTTGCGAGCCGATGCCGTCTTCGTCGCGCCCTGGCGTCGGCCGCGCCATGTGCCCGGCGCCTTCGAGCTGATCCTGTGACGCGCAGCCTGCCCCTTGCACAGGCATGGGGCCTGGGCCGATATGAGGCCGCGCAACAGGAACCTTGCCCATGACCCTTGCCGTCGCCATCCAGATGGACCCCATCGAACGCGTCAGGATCGCCGGCGATACCGGCTTCGCCCTGATGCTGGAGGCGCAGCGGCGCGGACACAGCCTCTACACCTATACGCCCGACAAGCTCTCTCTGCGGGACGGCAAGGTCACCGCGCCGATCCGGCCGGTCGAGGTCCGCGATATCGATGGCGATCATTTCACCCTCGGCGCCGAGGAGCGCACCGATCTCTCGACGCTCGATGTCGTGCTGCTCCGGCAGGATCCGCCCTTCGACATGGCCTATATCACCTCCACGCACATGCTGGAGCGCATCCATCCGAAGACGCTGGTCGTCAACGATCCCGCGCAAGTGCGCAACGCGCCCGAGAAAATCCTGGTCACGCATTTCCCCGAACTGATGCCGCCGACCCTGATCACTCGCGACAGGGCCGAGATCGAGGCCTTTCGCGAGGAGTTCGGCGAGATCGTGATGAAGCCGCTTTACGGCCATGGCGGCGCGACGGTGTTCAAGACCGGGAAGGGCGACCCCAATTTCGGCTCGCTGTTCGACCTCTTCTCCGGGATCTTCAAGGAGGCCTGGGTGGTCCAGCGCTTCATGAAGGAGGTCAGCGCCGGCGACAAACGCATCCTGCTGGTGGACGGCAAGGCGGCAGGCGCGGTCAACCGGGTGCCGGCCGATGGTGACCTGCGCGCCAACATGGTGCGCGGCGGCGCCGCCGCACCGACCGATCTCTCCAAGCGCGAACTCGAGATCTGCGAGGCGATTGGCCCGACACTGCGCGAGCGAGGCCTGATCCTGGTGGGCATCGACGTGATCGGCGGCAACCTCACCGAAATCAACGTCACGGCGCCGACGGGCGTGCGCGCCGTCAAGAAGCTTGGCGGGCCGGATATCGCCGCCCAGGTCTGGGACGCGATCGAGGCGAAGGTGAGCAGCCCAGGCTAGGGGCCCCCACCGCACCGGGTCAGGCTCCGGCCTGTCCCGGCCGACAGCGCAGCATCGGGGCTGGAGGCTCAGGCGCTCCTGGCGACCGCCGTCCCGTTCAACGGATTGGCGGCATCCCAGTCGTAGCGCATCGTATCGAAGCGCATCGTCATCGCGTCGACGAGCAGGAGCTTGCCGACCAGCGGCTCCCCGAAGCCGGTGATTGCGCGAATCACCTCCAGCGCCATCAGCGAGCCCATCACGCCGGCGAGCGCGCCAAGCACACCGGCTTCGGCACAGGGTGCGACCGTGCCAGGCGGCGGCGGATTGGGAAAGAGGCAGCGATAGGTCGGGTTCGGCCGCCCGTCCGGCCGCTTCTCATGCGGGCGCAGCGTGGTCAGCGACCCATCGAAGCGGCCAAGGGCCGCGGTGACCAGCGGCTTCTTCTCGTAGAAGCAGGCATCGGCGACGGCGTAACGCGTCCCGAAATTGTCGGTGCC
Source organism: Allobosea sp. P1_A7 (assembly GCF_056406775.1). Taxonomy (NCBI): domain Bacteria; kingdom Pseudomonadati; phylum Pseudomonadota; class Alphaproteobacteria; order Hyphomicrobiales; family Alloboseaceae; genus Allobosea; species Allobosea sp. P1_A7. Next base: position 40,486 of record NZ_JBFTZN010000007.1, on the reverse strand, counting down.
GTCGGCGATCACGTCGTAGAAGGCAACCATGGCGCGGGCGTTGTGCGGGTCGATGCGGGTGACATGCTCCTCGACCGCGACATGCGGGTTGAGCCGCTTGATGAAGCCGGCAGCCGCAACCGCCTTGTTCGCGCCGAGGTCGGCAGTGCTGAAGATGGTCTGCCGCTGCAGGTTGGAAAGCGAGACATGATCGGCGTCGACGATACCGATCATGCCGACACCCGCGGCGGCAAGATACTGGATCAGCGGCGCGCCAAGCCCGCCCGCGCCGATCACGAGTACGCTGGTGGATTTGAGTTTGGCCTGCCCCGGACCGCCGATCTCCGGCAGCACCAGATGGCGCGCATAGCGTTCGATCTCGTCACCGTGCAGGCTCATGCATCAGAGTTAAGCCGAACCGCTGGATTGGGCAATCGTGGCGTTGGCGGGGCCAAAGGAAATGGCCTGCCGCCCGGCTTGGCCGGGCGAGGAAGCCGTGCCATCGTGCGCACAGGCAGGGGCGGAGAAACCGCGCCGCGCGTTCACAGGGGAAGCACATATGCGGGTCAGATCTCTTGCGCTGGCGCTAGCGGGCGTCGCCTTTTCGGCTCTCGCCGCCATGGCGCAAACCGCAATCAAGCCGGCGGTCGTTTATGACAAGGGCGGCAAATTCGACAAATCCTTCAACGAAGCCGCCTTCATCGGCGCCGAGAAATTCAAGAAGGAAACCGGTGTCGAGTTCCGCGATTTCGAGCCGACCAACGAGGCGCAGATCGAGCAGGCCCTGCGGCGCTTCGCACGCGACGGCCATTCCCCGATCATCGCGGTCGGCTTCAGCCAGGCGACCGCCCTGCAAAAGGTGGCAGCCGAGTTCCCCGACCTGAAATTCACGATCATCGACATGGTCGTCGACCTGCCGAACGTACAGTCGGTCGTGTTCAAGGAGCATGAGGGCTCCTATCTCGTCGGCCTGCTCGCCGGGATGGCATCCAAGAGCGGCAAGGTCGGGTTCGTCGGCGGCATGGATATCCCGCTGATCCGGAAATTCGCCTGCGGCTATGTCCAGGGCGTCAAGGCGGCGAAGAAGGATGGCGAGGTCTTCCAGAACATGACGGGCTCGACGCCCTCCGCCTGGAACGACCCGGTGAAGGGCGGCGAGCTTGCCAAGTCGCAGATCGACCGCGGCGCCGACGTGATCTACCACGCAGCCGGCGGCACCGGCATCGGCGTGCTGCGCGCGGCGGCGGATGCCGGCAAGCTCGGCATCGGCGTCGATTCCAACCAGAACGCCCTGCAGCCGGGCAAGGTGCTGACCTCGATGCTGAAGCGCGTCGATGTCGCGACCTACGCCTCCTTCAAGGCGGCCCGCGAAGGCAGCTGGAAGCCGGGCATCTCCGTGCTCGGGCTGAAGGAGGACGGCGTCGCCTGGGCGCTCGACGATGCCAACCGGGCCTTGATCACGCCCGAGATGAAAGCCGCCGCCGACAAGGCGCGCGATGACATCATCGCCGGCACGGTGAAGGTGCACGACTACATGTCGGACTCTAAGTGCACGATGTGAGGAACGGGCGCATGCCGCCCTCTCCTTCTCGGGGAGGGCGGCGCTTTGGGGCCGCATCCGGATGAAGATCACCATTCTTGGCTCCGGCGACGCCTTCGGATCGGGCGGGCGTTTCAACACCTGCCTGCTCGTCGAGGCCGTCGGCGAGCGCATGTTGCTCGACTGCGGCTCGTCGAGCATGGTCGCGCTGAACAAGGCGGACGTCGCCCGCAATCCGATCTCGAGCCTGCTGTTCACGCATTTCCACGGCGACCATTTCGGCGCGCTGCCGGCCTTTCTGCTCGATGCGCAATTCGTCTCGCGCCGGAACGAGCCCCTGACCATCGCAGGGCCGGCCGGCATCGAACACCGAGCGTGGCATGCGCTGGAGGCCGATTTCCCCGGCGCCTCGGCCAATCCCTGGCGCTTCCCGATCCGTTTCGTCGAGGTGACGCCGGAAGCACCGGCAATGTTGGCCGGGCTCGCGATCACCGCCTTCCCGATGGTGCATGACGAGCGCGCCGGCCCTTGCCAGGGCTATCGACTGGCACGCGACGGCAAGGTCTTTGCCTTTTCCGGCGATACGGCCTGGAGCGATGAGCTGATCTCCTTGGCCGCCGGAGCCGATGTGCTGCTTGTCGAGTGCTACAATTACGACCGGCCGCTGGCCAACCATCTCGACTACAAGACACTCGCGGCACGGCGCGGCGATCTCGCGACCCCGCGCATCGTGCTGACCCATATGGGGCCGGGCATGCTCGCCCATGACGGCCCGTTGCCGGAAGAGCGGGCCCATGACGGCATGGTGATCGTGCCATGAGCGTTCCCGCCATCGAACTGATCGCGATCAGCAAGCGCTTCGGCCCGGTCCTGGCCAACAAGGACGTCTCGCTTTCCATCGCCGCCGGCTCAATCCACGGCATCGTCGGCGAAAACGGAGCCGGCAAATCGACGCTGATGTCGATCCTCTACGGTTTCTATGAGGCCGATTCCGGCGAGATCAGGGTCGCAGGCCAGCCCTTGCGTATTCGCAGACCGGCGGACGCGATCACGGCCGGCATCGGCATGGTCCATCAGCATTTCATGCTGGTCGAACCACTCAGCGTCGTCGAGAACGTCGTGCTCGGCGCGGAGGGCGGCAAGCTGCTCAAGGGCGGCATCGCCAGGGCACGGGCCGAGCTTGCGCGCCTCTCCCGGGATTATGGCCTCGCCATCGACCCGGACGCCATCGTCGGCGATCTCTCCGTCGGCTTTCAGCAGCGCGTCGAAATCCTGAAGGCGCTCTATCGCGGCGCCGAGATCCTGATCCTCGACGAACCCACCGCCGTGCTGACCCCATCGGAAGCCGACCAGCTCTTTGCGCTGCTGCGATCACTGAAGGCGCAGGGCAAGACGGTGATCCTGATCACCCACAAACTGCGCGAGGTCATGGATGTGACCGACACCGTCTCGGTGATGCGTCGGGGTGAGATGATCGCGCATGTCGAAACCGCCCGGACCTCGCCTCCCGAGCTTGCCGAAGCGATGGTCGGACGGCGCGTGCTGCTGCGGGTGGAGAAGACGGAGCATCCGCGCGGGGCCCCCGTTCTGGAGGCTGCCGGCCTCGGTTTCTATGACGAGCGTGGTTGCGAGAAGCTCAGCGATGTCAGCCTGACGCTGCATGCCGGCGAGATCGTCGGCATCGCCGGCGTCGCCGGCAATGGCCAGAGCGAATTGCTCGAGGTGCTTGCCGGCCTGCTCCAGCCCTCGCGCGGCGTCATCCGGCTCGACGGCGAGATCCTCAACGCCGGCGACCGCACGCCCGCCAATCTGCGCGAACGCGGGGTGATGCATATTCCCGAGGACCGCCACAGGATGGGACTGGTCACCGCCTTTCCCGCGGCCGAGAACAGCATCCTCGGCTACCAGGACGACCCGGCCTTCGGACCAGGCCCCTTCCTATCGCCGACCAGGATTGCAGCGCACGCGTTTGCCGGCATGACGGCCTATGATGTGCGCCCGGCAGACCCGTCCCTGAAGGCCGCGAAATTCTCGGGCGGCAATCAGCAGAAGATCGTGCTGGCCCGCGAGATCGAGCGCGCACCAAAGGTCCTGCTCGTCGGCCAGCCGACACGCGGCGTCGATATCGGTGCGATCGAGTTCATCCATCGCCGCCTGATTGCGCTGCGCGATGCCGGAGTGGCGATCCTGCTTGTTTCGGTCGAGCTCGAGGAGGTGATGGCGTTGTCCGACAGGATCCTGGCCATGTGCGGCGGCCGGGTCACCGGCGAGCGAGCCGCCGAGGCCACCAATGAGCGCGATCTCGGCCTGCTGATGGCCGGTGTGAACCAGGAAGCCGCATGAGCGCCACGCCGATCGACCTGCCCCGCTGGGCCGATGCCGGGCTGGTTCCGCTGGTCAGCGTCACTGCGGCGCTCCTTGTCGCCGGACTGGTGGTGCTCGGCATCGGCGAGAGCCCCTTGGAAGCCACGGCCCTGCTTCTCAAGGGTGCCCTCGGCAGCATCGAGGGCTTGGGTTTCACGCTCTACTACACCACGAATTTCATCTTCACGGGCCTCGCCGTCGCCGTCGCCTTCCATGCCGGGCTGTTCAACATCGGCGGCGAGGGCCAGGCGACCGTCGCCGGCATCTTCCTCGCGCTGGCTTGCCTCTGGCTCGCGCCGCTGCCCGGCATCCTGCTCGTGCCGCTCGCCATCCTGGCGGGAGCGGCAGGAGGCGCGCTCTATGGTTTCATCCCCGGCTGGCTGCAGGCGACGCGCGGCAGCCACGTCGTCATCACCACGATCATGTTCAATTTCCTGGCGGCGACGCTGAGCGTCTATCTGCTCGTCAACGTGATGGGGAAACCTGGTTCGATGCAGGCCGAAACCCCGGAATTCGCCGGGCACGCCGTGTTGACGCCGATGCACCAGTTGCTCGCGCCGCTCGGGATCAAGCTGCCGGCGACCCCGCTCAACACCGCTTTCCTGCTCGCGCTCGCCGCGCTCGTCGCAATCTGGGCACTGATCTATCGCTCGCGCCTCGGTTACGCGATCCGCACCGTGGGCGCCAATCCACGCGCTGCCGCCTATGCCGGCATTTCGCCCGCCCGGATGACCATGGTCGCGATGGCGCTCTCCGGCGCCCTGGCTGGCGGGCTCGCGGTCAACGAGGCGATGGGTGTGCAGCACCGCCTCCTGATCGATTTCACGGCCGGCTACGGTTTCGTCGGCATCGCCGTCGGGTTGATGGGGCGCGGCCACCCGATCGGCGTCGCGCTCTCAGCCTTCCTGTTCGGCGTGCTCTATCAGGGCGGAGCGGAACTCTCCTTCGACAAGCCGACCATTACGCGGGACATGGTCGTCGTGATCGGCGGCGTGGTCATTCTCTTTGCCGGGGCGCTCGACGGGCTCTTTCGCAAGCTCGTCGCCAACGCCCTCCGACTCGGCCGGGTGGCCTAGCCATGGACTGGCTCACGACCATCGCCGTCATCCTCGATTCCACGATCCGACTGTCGATTCCGCTGCTCTGCGCGGCACTCGCCGGGCTATGGTCCGAACGCTCCGGCGTCGTCGATATCGGGCTGGAAGGGAAGATGCTGGTCGCGGCCTTCGCTTCGGCCGTCGCAGCCTTCGTGACCGGCTCCGCCTGGGCGGGGCTCGGCGCCGGCATCCTGGCCTCGGTCCTGCTCTCGCTCGTCCACGGCTTCGCAGCGATCACCTGGCGCGGCAACCAGATCGTCTCCGGCGTCGCCATCAACATGCTGGCGGCGGGCGTCACCGTGGTGCTCGGCAATGCCTGGTATGGACAGGGAGGACGGACCCCGCCGCTCGAAGGGGCAGCGCGCTTCGGCGATCTCACCCTTCCCTTCGCCAGGGCCATGCGCGAACACGTCCCCGTCCTCGGCCTTCTCTACGACGAGGTTATTTCCGGCCATGGGGCACCGGTCTATCTCGCCATCCTCGCGGTTCCGATCACCGCCTTCGTGCTGAAGCGCACACGCTTCGGCCTGCGGCTGCGCGCCGTCGGCGAGAACCCGGCAGCCGTCGATACCGCCGGCATCTCGGTCGCCGGGCTGCGCTATGGCGCGGTGGTGATCTGCGGCGTGCTTTGTGGGCTGGGCGGCACCTATCTCGCCGTTTCGCAATCGGCCGGTTTCCTGCCGCAAATGACGGCGGGAAAGGGCTTCATCGCGCTCGCCGCCGTGATCTTTGCGAATTGGCGTCCCTGGCCGGCGCTGGGGGCCTGCCTGCTCTTCGGGCTGCTCGATGCCATCGCGATCCGGCTGCAGGGCGTGCTGCTTCCTGGTATCGGACAGGTTCCCGTCCAGGCGATCCAGGCCCTGCCCTATCTTCTCACCGTCATCCTGCTTGCTGGTTTCATCGGCAAGGCCGTGCCACCGAAGGCCTCCGGCCTGCCCTATGTGAAGGAGCGTTGATGAGCGAGTCTGCGCCCAATTTCGACGCCCTCTTCGCCACGGCCAGGCGCGCGCAGATCCGGGCCTATGCGCCCTATTCCGCATTCCGGGTCGGCGCCGCCATCCTCGATGACAACGGCGCGAYCCATTCCGGCTGCAATGTCGAGAACGCCTCCTATCCCGTCGGGCTCTGCGCCGAGGCCGGCGCCATCTCCGCGATGATCGCGGCGGGCGGACGGGCGATCCATGCCGTTCTGGTCCTTGGCGACGGCGAGGAGCTGGTCACCCCGTGCGGTGCCTGCCGTCAGCGCATTCGCGAGTTCGCTGCCCCGGAAACACCCATCGCGATTGCGGGCCCCGATGGCGTGCGTGCCCGGTTTTCGCTCGCGGAGCTGTTGCCAGCCTCGTTCGGACCGGCCAATTTGCGCACCTGATTTGCGCAGGCCCGCGCGCATCCGTGCGCAGGCCGACCCCGATACCGAGGCATTGGAATGGCGGCTGACCCGAGTTTCGACAAGGCAGCGGGAACGCTGATCGACCGCGGCGTCGACGGTGGGATCGACTGCGCCTTCGTACTCGGCACCGGGCTCGGCCGCATCGTCGACGATGTGGTCGACCCGGTCGTCATTCCGTTCGCGGAGATCCCGGGATTCCCGCAGGGCCATGTCTCGGGCCATGCCCGCGCCGTCTGCTATGGCACGCTGCACGGCAAGCGCGTCCTGATCTTCCAGGGGCGGGCGCATTTCTACGAAACCGGAGATCCTGCGGTGATGCGCGTGCCGATCGGCATGCTGACAGCCTTCGGCTCGCCGCCACTGGTCCTGACCAATGCATCGGGCTCGCTGAAGCCGGACCTGCGGCCCGGCGGCCTCGCCCTGATTACCGACCACATCAATCTCAACGCGCCGAACCCGCTGATCGGCGATACCGGCGATGGGCGTTTCGTGCCGATGGTCGATGCCTATGATCCGCATCTGCGGGCACGCCTGAAGAAGGCGGCGGCCGCTTCAGGGGTCAATATGGGCGAAGGCGTCTATATGTGGTTCTCAGGGCCGAGCTTCGAGACGCCAGCCGAGATCAGGATGGCGAAGATGCTCGGCGCCGATCTCGTCGGCATGTCGACCGTGCCGGAGGTCATCATCGCGCGCCGGCATGGCGTTCGCGTCGCCGGTATCTCGGTGATCACCAATATGGGCGCGGGTATTCTTGGCGGCGCGCCGAGCCACGGGGAGACCCGTGACGTTGCGGCGGCCGCGTCGACGGGCCTGCGCCGCCTGTTCCGCTCTTTCCTGGCGGAGCTCTAGAGATGGCCGATCTTGAAGCCGCGGCCCGTGCACTGAGTCTCCTCGACCTGACCGATCTCTCGGACCAGGCGAGCGAGGCCGGCACCCTGCAACTTTGCGCGCGCGCCGTCGCTGCGCCTGGCCCCGTTGCCGCCGTCTGCATCTGGCCGCGCTTCGTCGAGATTGCGCGCAAGGCGCTGCGCCATTCGACCGTGAAGATCGCGACCGTGGTCAATTTCCCGGCCGGGGGCAGCAACTGCACGCTGGTTGCCGGAGATGTCGCGGAAGCACTGGGGGACGGCGCCGATGAGATCGACCTCGTCCTGCCCTGGCGCGCCTTCCTCGATGGCGACAGCGACATTGCCCGTGAGATGGTTGCGAGCGCCAAGGACCAGTGTGGCGACAGGCTGCTGAAGGTCATCCTTGAAACCGGCGAATACCCTGATCTCGACGCGGTGAAGCGAGCCTCAATGCTCGCGATTTCGGCCGGGGCCGACTTCATCAAGACCTCGACCGGCAAGACCGCCCATTCCGCCAGCCTGCCGGCGGTCGAGACCATGCTGGCCGTCATCAAGGCAGCCGGACGACCGGTCGGCATCAAGCCCTCAGGCGGCATCAAGACGCTTCCCGACGCAAACGCCTATCTTGCGCTGGCCGACAAGGCGATGGGACCGGATTGGGCGAAGCCCTCCACCTTCCGCATCGGCGCCAGCGGCCTGCACCAGGTCCTCGTCGACATCATCGAGGGCAAGACCGCCGGCGAACGGATCGACGGGGCCTATTGATGCGACTGCCTCAGGAGATCATTGCCGCCAAGCGCGATGGCGGCACGCTTCCCGGCGAGGATATCCGCCAGATCGTCGCCGGGCTGACCGACGGTTCCGTCAGCGAGGGCCAGGCCGCCGCATTTGCCATGGCCGTATTCTTCCGCGACATGAACGCCGAGGAACGCGTTGCCCTGACGCTCGCCATGCGCGATTCCGGCACGGTCCTGAACTGGGACGACCTGCCCGGCCCCGCACTCGACAAACACTCGACCGGCGGCGTCGGCGACACGGTCAGCCTGCCTCTGGCCGCGGTCGTCGCGGCCTGCGGTGGCTATGTGCCGATGATTTCGGGACGTGGCCTCGGCCATACCGGCGGCACGCTCGACAAGCTCGATGCCGTGCCGGGATATGTGACGCAACCGGATATCGCGCTGTTCCGCAAGGTGGTGCGCGAAACCGGCTGCGCCATCATCGGCCAGACCGCCGATCTCGCCCCCGCCGACAAGCGCCTCTATGCCATCCGCGACGTGACCGCGACGGTCGAGACGATCCCGCTGCTGGTGTCCTCGATCCTGTCGAAGAAGCTCGCCGCAGGCCTGCACGGCCTGGCCATGGACGTGAAATTCGGCTCCGGCGCCTTCCTGCCCGACTTCAACAAGGCGCATGACCTCGCAGAGGCGCTCGTCGGCGTCGCCAATGGCGCCGGCCTTCCGACAACCGCGCTGATGACCGACATGGCCGAGCCGCTCGCGTCGGCGGCCGGCAACACGCTCGAAGTCGCCTATGCTCTCGACCACCTGACGGGACGCCGGCGCGAACCGCGCTTCCACGAAGTGACCGTGGCACTGGCCGCCGAGATGCTGCTGCTCGGCAAGCTTGCGCATAACCTCGACGAAGCCCGGGCGAAGATCGAGGCAGCTTTCAGCAGCGGCGCCGCCGCGGAGCGTTTCGCCGAAATGGTCGTCGCGCTTGGTGGCCCGGCCGACCTGCTGGAGAAGCCGACAAAGCATCTCGCGCCCGCCGCGGTCATCCGGGCGGCCTATCCGGCCTCGAGCGGAGCCGTGCGCACCGTCGACACGCGCGGCGTCGGGCTTGCCGTGGTGGCGCTCGGCGGTGGGAGGACGCGGCCGCAGGACGCGATCGACCATGCTGTCGGCCTCGTCGAACTGGCAGGGCTTGGCCAGGATGTCGGGCCGGAACGGCCGCTCGCAATCATCCATGCCCGCGACGAGGCCAGCTTCACCGCGGCCGAGGCCCGGCTGCGGCGAGCCTATACACTCGGCGAGGACGCGGCCGGACACGGTCCGCTGATCGCGCAACGCATCACGGAGACTTCAGGATCATGAGTCTGCTTCTGGCAATGACCGGCTGGCATATCGAGGATTGGCGGGGGCGTTTTGCCGCCCTGCTGCCGGAACTCCCGGTCGTCACGCTCGGCGAGCCCTTCGACCGCCGCGCCGTGCATTACGTCGCGAGCTGGAAGCATCCCGAGGGAAGCCTCGCGGGCCTGCCCAATCTCGCAGCGATCTTCTCGCTCGGCGCCGGCGTTGACCACATCTTCGCCGATAGCCGCCTGCCGCCGGTGCCGATCGCCCGCGTGGTCGATCCTGATCTGACGACGCGCATGAGCGAATACATCGTACTGCACTGCCTGATGCATCTGCGCCAGCAGCGCCGCTATGACCGTCAGCAACTCGCCAAATCCTGGGAAGACGATCGCAACCAGCCGGCGGCCCGCTCGGTGCGTGTCGGCGTCATGGGGCTCGGCGAGCTTGGGCTCGACGCGGTGCGAAAACTGCAGGTCCTCGGCTTCGACGTCGCCGGCTGGAGCCGTTCGCCGAAGAGCGTCGACGGGCTTGTCACCTTCGCCGGGGAAGACGGCATGGCAGCGTTCCTCGCTCGCACCGACATCCTGGTCAGTCTGCTGCCGCTGACACCGGATACGCGCGGGGTCATCAATGCAAAGCTGCTCGGCGGTCTCGCGCAGGGCGGGCGGCTCGGCGGGCCATTCCTGATCAATGCCGGTCGCGGCGGCCTGCAGGTCGAGACCGATATCCTGTCCGCGCTCGAAACCGGCACACTGAGGGGGGCGACACTGGACGTGTTCCAGACTGAGCCATTGCCGGCCGATTCCCCGCTCTGGAGCCATCCAGCCGTGACCGTGACACCGCATAATGCCGCGATGTCAGACCCGGAGGCGATCGCGACCCTGATCGCGGCGCAAATCCGGCGGCTGCAGGCCGGCGAAGCGCTGGAGCATGTCGTCGATCCCGCCCGAGGTTACTGAGCGGCCTGCCGCTCCGTCACGCAAGCGTCACGGCACCGTCGTTGTGCTGAGATGCTGCACGGCCAAGCCGGCGCGGTCTTCTTCCCCGCGCCGGAGTGACCCATGCGCCTTGCCCTCGCCGCAGCCCTGCTGCTGTCCTCGACCATGCTCGCCGGTGCGCAGGACGCGCCGAAGGAATTCCCCGCCAAGCTTGTCGGCCATGCGCTCCTGCCGGCCAACACCATCATCCCGGCCCCGGCCGATGCGCCGGCTGACCTCAAGGTCTCCGGCAAGTTCGTCCAGCCCGGCAAACGCGTCGAGGCCGTCGGCACCGTGATGGGTACGTCGGGCGGCCGCCCGACCGGGCTGTCCACGCCATTTGCCGGTCAGCCGGTGCAGGGCTTCTCCGGCATCCRCTCGCTCGGCAATGGCGAGTTCCTGGTGCTGACCGATAACGGCTTCGGCTCCAAGGTGAACTCGCCCGACGCGATGTTGTTCTTCCATCGTCTCAAGACCGATTTCAACGGCGGCAAGATCGAACGTCTCGCGACCACCTTCCTGCATGATCCCGACAAGAAGGTGCCGTTCCGCATCGTCCACGAGGGCACCGAGAAGCGCTATCTGACCGGCGCCGATTTCGACCCCGAATCCATCCAGCCGATCGGCGGCAAGTTCTGGATCGGTGAGGAATTCGGACCCTACCTGATCCGCGTCGACACCAACGGCAAGGTCGAGGCGGTGTTCGAGACCACGGTCAACGGCAAGCCGGCGCGCTCGCCCGACCATTACGCCRTGACGACGCCCGGCGCGCCGAACCTGCCCGTCGAGTTCAATGTACGCCGCTCCAAGGGCTATGAGGGCATGGCGGCCTCGCCGGACGGGCGCTTCCTCTACCCGCTGCTCGAAGGCCCGCTCTGGAACGCCGAGACCAAGGGCAATGAGGAAGTCGACGGCAAGGAAGTGCTGCGCATCCTCGAATTCGACGTGCAGAACGAGAAGTGGACCGGCCGCTCCTGGCTCTTCCCGCTCGAGCAGAAGGGGCTCGCCATCGGCGATTTCAACATGATCGACGCCACCACCGCCTTGATCATCGAGCGCGACAATGGCGAAGGCACTGCCGACAAGGGCTGCGCGGCCGGCCAGAAGGGCCCGGACTGCTTCCATGACCTCGCCAAGTTCAAGCGGATCGTGAAGATCGAGATGACCGACGCCAATGTCGGCAAGTCGGTGCGCAAGATCGGCTTCATCGACCTGATGAAGATCGCCGACCCGGACAAGAAGGCGAAGCAGGGTGCCATCGACGGCGTGCTGCCTTTCCCATTCTTCACCATCGAGAACGTCGATGTCGTCGACCGCGCCAATGGCATCATCGTCGTCGGCAACGACAACAACCTGCCCTTCTCCTCGTCGCGCGACCCGAAGAAGGCCGATGACAACGAACTCGTGCTGCTCTCGGTCAAGGACCTGCTCGACGCCAAGTGAGCGAGGCAGCCGGGCTTGCGACGATCAAGTCGTTGCCAAGTAAGCCTCTCGCGGGGTGCAGCACTCGCAACGTCATGGCCGGCCTCGCGCCGGCCATTCTCGTTTCGATCCGGCGAGCTTGAACAGCTCTTCCGCCAACACCACATTTTCCTTACCAAGCGCCTTCGGGCGCTAGGCATGGTGGTTTGGATGATCGTCACTGATGGAGGTGATCATGTTGACCGCGAATACGGAAGGCAAACGGCCGCAGGACTTGTGCAATCTTCTCCTCGCCGCGTGCCTGTTCATCTCTCCCTGGATCATGCGTTTTACGGGCGACATGATGGCCGCCCGCAACGCCTGGATCATCGGCATCGTGCTCGCCCTTGTGGCGGTCGCGGCGCTCTCGATGTTCAAGGAATGGGAGGAATGGGTGAACCTGGTGCTCGGCGTCTGGCTGATGGCAGCTCCCTGGGTGCTCGGCTTTACCGGCAACTTCAACGCGTTCTGGACCCACACGGTCCTCGGCGTGCTGACGGCTGCGGTCTCGGCCTGGGCTGTCTGGGACTACCGGCACGAGCCGCACGCGACGGCCTGAACGGGTCGCGACACCGCGCGATCTCCTGACCCGCCGCTGCGAGGCGGCGGGTTCTTATGGTCCGACGACCCACACTACGCCTGGCCGCGCAGCGCGCCCGGCCCCGGAATGGCGCCCGCGGGACATTTCCCTGAGATGATCATCGCCAGCACCTCGTCCTGCGTCACATCGCTGGTGCGCGCAGTACCGACAACCCGGCCGTTCTTCATCACGCTGACCCGGTCGGCGAGATCGAAGACGTCATGCAGGTCATGACTGATCAGGAAGATGCCGATCCCCTGACGCTTCAGTTCAAGGATGAGATCGGCAACCTGTTTCGTCTCCGCAGGCCCGAGCGCTGCCGTCGGCTCGTCCATGATCAGAACCCGGGCGTTGAAGTAAATCGCGCGCGCGATCGCAACCGACTGGCGCTGACCGCCCGAGAGCGCTTTGACCGGCTCCTTGAAGCGCCGGAAATGCGGATTGAGCCGTCCCATCACCTTGCGCGTTTCGGATTCCATCGCGGAATCATCCAGCGTGTGCCAGGGCGTCAGCAGCTCCCGTCCGAGGAAGATATTGGCTGCGGCATCGACATTGTCGGCCAAAGCCAGGGTCTGGTAGATCGTCTCGATGCCGTAGCGCTTGGCGTCGCGCGGATTGACAATCGCAGCCGGCTCGCCGCTGATGCGGATCTCGCCGGCATCGGCCTGGTAGGCTCCCGACAGGATCTTGATCAACGTCGATTTGCCGGCACCGTTATGACCGAGCAGGCCGACAACCTCGCCGGCCTTGAGGTCGACACTGACAGTGTCGACCGCCTTGATGCCACCGAAGGCGATCGAGATGTCGCGCATCTCGACGAGCGGTGGGGTCTCGATGTCCCGGGCCGTGGCGAGGCTCATGACGTCCCTCCTCCCTCAGCTCAGCTTGCGACGATAGAGCCCGTCGAGCCAGACGGCCACGACCAGCACCACGCCGACGACGATGTTCTGCAGCGGCGTATCGACGCCGATCAGCACCATGCCCGATTGCAACGACTGCATCACCAGCGCGCCCAGCATCGCACCCGCGATCGTGCCGACGCCACCCGCAAGCGATGTGCCGCCGATCACCGCCGCCGCAATGACATAGAGCTCGTCGAGGGCTCCGGCCGAATTCGTCGCGGCATTGAGGCGGGCCGTGGAGATGCAGGCGGATATGCCGACAAGCACCCCCATCAACCCGAAGACCAGGGTCAGCACCTTGCGGGTGTTGACGCCGGAAAGCTGCGCTGCCTCGGGATTACCGCCGATCGCGAAGACATAGCGGCCGAACCGCAGCCGCTTGGTCAGGAAGCTCATCACGATGCCGACCGCCAGCGCCAACAGCACGGGAACCGCTAGGCCATGGCCGATGGTCAGCCCGCCCTCCGGCCAGACGAGGCCTCTGGCCTCGACCAGGCGGCGCGCAACGCCGGCCGGCAGAGGATAGGCATTGGCGACCATCACGGTGCCGAGCACCGCGCCGCAGCCAAGCGCGGCAATGGCGCCTTCAGCCCAGACCGGCCGCAGGCCGAAACCGAAGCGCCGCCGCCGGCGGCGGGCAAGCACGATCCCGGCAAGGATCAAGGCGCAGATCACCAGACCGATCGCCCAGGATGCACCTGTGCCGATCGCGCCTTCGATGCCGCCCCCAAGGGGGCGGAAACGCGTGTCCATCGGCGCGATGGTCTGGCCCTGCGTCACCCACCAGGCTGCGCCACGCCAGACCAGAAGGCCACCGAGCGTGACGATGAAGGAGGGGATGGCGAGATAGGCTATCAACGCCCCCTGGAACAGGCCGAGGACGCCGCCGAGCGCAACGGAAACCAGGATGCTGATGAACCATGTGGCGGGATGCTCGAAGCCAAGCAGCTCCGGCAGCAGTCGCGCCTGGACCAGCCCGACCACCATGCCGACGAAGCCGAGCATCGAACCGACCGAGAGGTCGATATTGCGCGTCACGATGACAAGCACCATGCCGCAGGCCATGACGGCGATCGATGCCGTCTGGACCAGCAGATTCCAGAGATTTCGCGGAGTCAGGAAGGCTCCGTCGGAAAGCCAGTTGAAGCCGAGCCAGATCACCCCAAGCGCGGCGACCATGCCGATCATGCGCGGATCGAACTCGATCTCGCGCATGTGGTCGGCCACGCTCCTTGCGCCTGGCCCCGGCACCTTCTCAGAAACCGGGGCTGGAGCGACCTCAGTCACAAGCCTTGACCTTGCCGGCTGCGACGCCCTGGCAGACAGCGGCCTTTGGAGCCCAGCCCGCCTCGATCACCACACCGAGATTGTCCTTCGTCACCGGTACGGGCTTGAGGAAGAGCGCCGTCATCGCCTRCTTGCTCGGGCCCTGGTTCCAGCTTGCCGCACCCGCGATYTCGGTCAGCTTGGCGCCGCCGGCAAGCTTGATCGCGATCTCGGCCGCATTACGCCCGAGCTCGCGTGCATCCTTCCAGATCGTCACCGTCTGCGTCCCGAGCGCGACGCGGTTCAATGCCGCGCGATCGGCATCCTGGCCGGAAACCGGTACCGAGCCGGCGAGCCCCTGCGCGGCCATTGCCGCAATGGCGCCGCCCGCCGTGCCGTCATTGGCCGCGATCACCGCGTCGACCTTGTTGGCATTGCGGGTCAGGAACTGCTCCATGTTGCGTTGGGCGTTCGCAGGGAGCCAGCCGTCGGTAAAGGCCTCGCCGACATTCTTGATCTTGCCGGAATCGATTGCCGGCTTCAGAATCTCGACGGAGCCCTGATAGAGGAAGCCGGCATTCGGATCTGAGCTCGATCCCTTGATGAAGACGAAGTTTCCTTCCGGCTTCGCTTTCTGGACCTCGCGCGCCATCATGCGACCGACCTCGACATTGTCGAAGGTCAGGTAGAAGGCCTGCGGAATCTCGATCAGCCGGTCATAGCCGACGACCGCAATGCCTTCATTGACCGCCTTCTCGACGGCGGGCCGGATGGCCTGCGCATCCTGGGCCAGGACGATCAGGGCCTTGGCACCACGGGCGATCAGGCTTTCGACATCGGTGAGTTGCTTGGCAGGAGAGGATTGGGCATCGGCCGAGAGATAGGTGCCGCCGACCTTCTCGATCGCCGCCTTGATCGCGGCCTCGTCGGTCTTCCAGCGTTCTTCCTGAAAATTCGACCAGCTGACCCCGACGACCGGGCCCTTCGTCTGGGCAAAGGCAGGCGAGAATCCGCCCGCTGCCGCCAGGGTAACACCGGCGGCAAGCATCATATGTCTGAGCATGGCAATCTCCCGCGATTCCTCTGGCCGTGCGCTCTCTTGGGGATCGCCTGGTCAGCGTCCGGAGCGCCTCACATTCAGAGGACAGCCTATCGCGAGAAAGGCGTCAAGCCACCCGCTTGTCGGGGGAGTCGCAGAGATCGTTGAGCAGGCAGCGGCCGCATTCGGGGCGCAGCGCCTTGCAGATGTAGCGACCATGCAGGATCAGCCAGTGATGGGCATGGCGGCCGAATTCCGGCGGCACCGCCTTCTCCAATCCCATCTCGACTGCGAGCACGGTCTTGCCCGGCGCGATGCGCAGGCGATTGGCGATGCGGAAGACGTGGGTGTCGACGGCGTGGGTGATCTCGCCGAAGGCGATGTTGAGCACGACATTGGCGGTCTTGCGCCCGACGCCAGGCAGGCTTTCGAGCGCGGCACGGTCGGCAGGGACCTCGCCACCGAATTCCGCAATCAGCTTCTCGCTGAGCAGGATCACATTCTTCGCCTTGGTGYGGAAGAGGCCGATCGTCTTGACCAGCTCGCGCACCTTGTCCTCGCCGAGCGCCACCATCTTCTGCGGCGTGTCGGCAAGCTCGAAGAGCTTGCGCGTCGCCTTGTTGACGCCCGCATCGGTCGCCTGCGCCGACAGCACGACTGCGACCAGCAACGTGAAGGCGTTGGTCGCCTCGAGTTCGCCCTTGGGCTCGGGATTGGCGGCCTGGAAGCGCAGAAAGATCTCACGGATGCCCGCCGCGCTGCGCGGTCTCGGTGTCGTGATCTTTGCCAGGCCCTGGGCGCGGCCCGCGGGCCTGTTCCGTTCGCTCATGTGGGCGTTATAATTACGCGATGAGCATCGGCAAGCACGATCGCGATGGATATGCCGGAGAGCGGACGCAGGCCTCGGAGCGGCCGGTCTTCGACGCGACCATTACTCCGCATCGCTCGCTCGGCCGGAACGGCTTTCGCATCGTGATGACGCTCGTCTGCCTCGCCAGCATCGTCTCCTCGATTCCCTTCGTCGTGCTGGGCGCCTGGCCCGTCGCCGGCTTCTTCGGCCTCGACATCCTCGCACTCTTCATCGCCTTCAAGGTCAATTTCAACGCGGCGCGCGCCTTCGAGCGCATCGTGGTGACGCCGCTCGAGGTGCTGCTGCGCAAGGTTTCGCATCACGGCAAGGAGGCTATCTGGCGCTCCAATCCAGCCTGGACCAAGCTCGAGAGGGAGCGAGACGAGGATTACGGGCTGATGGGGCTCTCGCTGGTCTCGCGTGGCCGCAGCGTATCGGTAGCTGCCGCGCTCTCTCCGCAGGAGCGGGAGGGATTTGCGGATGCACTCGGCGCCGCGCTCGCCAGCGCAAGGCGAGGGACGGATTTCAGCGCGGCGTGAAGGCCGGCAACCTCTCGCACCCAGCAACCATGGCCCCTGCACTGGTCATCAACCCTTGAAGGAGGCGGCATGAGTGATGACGAGAGGGAGATTCGTGCGCTCATCGAGAAATGGCTCACCGCGAGCAAGGCTGGCGATGTGGCATCGGTGCTGGAGCTGATGACGGAGGATGCCATTTTCATGGTTCCGGGGCAGGCCCCGTTCGGCAAGGCGACGTTCGCCGCGATGTCCGACACCATGAGCGACCTCAAGATTGAAGGGAGCAGCACGATCGACGAGCTGAAGGTCCTCGGCGACTGGGCTTTCGTGCGCAGTCATCTCGACATGACCGCAACATCTCTCGCCACAGGCTCATCGCGGCACAGGGCCGGCTACACGCTGACCCTGTTCAAGAAGGAGCCTGACGGGCGCTGGAAGCTCGCACGGGATGCCAATCTGCTGACCGAGATGGGCTGATCCGAGTGTGGCGGAAGCGGCAGGCGATCCACTCCAGACTTGAAGGGCTGTGGCCGGGATGCGAGCCGAACAGGCCGCCTGAGTTGAGACCTAAGGGCCGTCCGAGAATGCCCGGTGGATCGTCTCGAAGCTTGCGGCGATCTCCATGAAGACATCGGTCAGCGCTGGATCGAAATGGCGCCCTCGGTCGCCGGCGATGATCTCGACCGCCTGGGCGTGCGGGAGCGCCGACTTGTACGCCCGCTCGGTAACGAGGGCGTCATAGACATCGGCGATCGCCATCAACCGCCCCGAGAGAGGGATCTCTTCTCCCTTCAACCCTCGTGGATAGCCGCTGCCATCCCATTTCTCGTGATGGCTATGGGCAATCTCCATGGCCAGGCTGAGGAACGAGCTCACTCCGCCGAGATGCCGCTCGGCCTCGGCAATGGCCTGCCGGCCCAACTCGGCATGCGTCTTCATTACCGCGAACTCGTCCGCGTCGAGCTTGCCTGGCTTGAGCAGGATGCTGTCGGGAATGCCGACCTTGCCGATATCGTGCAGCGGCGCGGATTTGTAGATCAGATCGACCATATCCGTGTCGAGCACCTGCATGTACAGGCCCCGGTCGCGCGAAGCCCTGGCGAGGGCACGAACATAATGCTGGGTGCGGCGGATGTGGTTTCCCGTCTCGCTGTCCCGGGTCTCCGCCAGCGATGCCATTGCCAGGATGACCGCCTCTTTCGCCCGCACAGCCTCTTCCTTGGCTGCCCGGAGCGAGTTGAGGAGGGCGACATTGGTCATCGCGACGGCAGCGCTGTTGGCGATGCGGTTGAGCACGATGATGCTGGCTTCGGACGGCGGCTGCTTGCTTGCCCAATAGGCTCCGATTGCAGCGACGGGGTCCTCCGGTCGAACCGGAACCATGACGAGGCTGCGTACGAATGTCGGACGATAGGCCGCATGTGGGATACGGCTGTCGGCATAGATATCGTCGATGACGACGACTTCGCGATGCCCCATCGCCCAGCCGGAAATGCAGGATTCGAAAGGAAAGCGCTGGCCCTTCCAAAGCGGCGCGATCGCATCCTCGTCGGCATAGTAGCACTGGTCGCCTTCGCGCAGGACGAAGGTGATTCCGTCTGCCCCGACAAGCCTTCGTGCGCTGCCCCGCACGATCGCCATGATCTCGTCGAGGCCCCGCGCCATCGACAGGCTCAGGGATAGCTCCTCGAGGTCAGTCAGCGGGACGTCGTAAGGGACGTCCCTGGGCGGAGCCCGCATGTCGCTGCCGAGGTTAAGCAGATGAGGCGGCTCGCTCATGGAACAGCTCGATGATTCGCAACATGACGCTAGGGAACCAAGGCCTACCACAAGATGGAGTACACGCCTTCACGTCGTCTTCGACATATGCAGGAATGTCATTAACAAGCAGTACAATACTGCCCCGACAGGAGCGCAGGTTTCAATTGCGGACCGGTGGCTATCTCAATCTTGCGAGCCAGATCGTGTGCCCGCCGCAGTCCGGGTCCTCGGCGACATGGGACAGGACGTCGAAGCCGTTCTCGTCGAGCAGGGCCCCGTACTCCGCCGGGGCCAGGCTGCCGTGATAGAGCCGCTCGCCCTCGAAGGAGCCGATTGCCTCGCCATGCCGGGGGCCGCTGGTGAACATCAGCGCCGCGCCCGGCGCAGCATGCTCTCTGAAGATCGGGAACATCGGCCGCTGGTCTTCGGGGGTGAGATGAAAGAAACTGTCCCAGGCGATCAGCCCGTCGAAGCGGCGCTTCAGTGAAAGCTTGCGCATGTCGCCGATCTGCCAGTCATTGGCCGGGAAGCGTTGCCTGCAGAGATCGATCAGAGGGGCCGAGGCATCGATGCCGGTCACGCGATAGTCACTCTCGATGAAATAGCGCGCAATCGGCTCCGCGGCGCCGCAGCCGATATCGAGAATCGATGCCCCGGCCGGAAGGAGCTGCAGGAAGCGATCAAGCCAGGCCTTTTCGACAAGCATCCTCGATCGTAGCTCGTCGAAGGCCCGGGCATGGCGCTGGTAGAGGCCGGTGATGTCCTGGTCGGGACGGGACATGGTGGCAGACGGCTCGAATCGCGTGGCAAGGCCGCAGAGCTTGCCAGCTTTCGGGTGGAGGCGGCATCCTCCCGGCCCTAGATTCCCGGTCATGATCCATGACACGAGGCTCACGACCATGAACGCTCAGGTCCCGATGAAAACGGCAATGACACCCACCCGCTTCTCCAATGCCGTGCTCGCCCGCGYCGCGCAGGCCATGCCGGCGGAGGCGGATTTTCCCGCCGCTGCGCCCGGGTCCGACTACGATACCGTCCGGCGTATCCTGGCCTACATCACGGAGAACTGGCGCGAGCAGCCGACGATCGAGGCGATCGCGGACGCTGCCGGCGCGACACCGACCGACGTGCACCATCTCTTCCGGCGCTGGTGCGGGCTGACCCCCAAGGCCTTTCTGCAGGCGATCACGCTCGACCATGCCAAGGGCCTGCTCGGATCATCGGCCAGCGTGCTCGACACGGCGCTGGAGGTTGGGCTCTCCGGCCCCGGCCGACTGCATGACCTCTTCGTCACGCATGAGGCGATGTCGCCCGGCGAGTGGAAGAGCGGGGGCGAGGGCCTGCGCCTCTCCTACGGCTTCCATGAATCCCCCTTCGGCGAAGCACTGATCGTCGTGACGGAACGCGGGCTCGCGGGGCTCGGCTGGGTCTCGACCAGCGTCGATGGCGGCAAGGTCGTTGGCGGCCGGGCGGAGGCCCTGGCCGACATGATGCGGCGCTGGCCGCATGCCGATTATCGCTTCGACCCCGCCTCGACCCGGCCCTATGCCGGCCGGATCTTCGACCCGAAGGCCTGGGCCGCCGAGACGCCATTGCGGGTCGTGCTGATCGGCACCGATTTCGAGGTGCGCGTCTGGGAGACCCTGTTGAAGATCCCGGTCGGCAGGGCGACGACCTATGGCGATGTCGCCTGCCATCTCGGCCGGCCAACGGCGGCTCGGGCGGTCGGCATGGCAGTCGGCAAGAACCCGATCTCCTTCGTCGTGCCCTGCCATCGCGTCATCGGAAAGTCCGGGGCCCTGACCGGCTATCACTGGGGCCTGACGCGCAAGCGCGCCATCCTCGGTTGGGAGGCAGGGCAGACCGGCGGGGTGACGGCCTGAGAGGCAGTTCCCTTACGCCTTCAGATACATGTCCCAGCAGGGGGCCAGCGCGACCAGCCGGCGCCCTTTCAGGGCCTCCGAGAAATGCGCGGCGATGGTCTCGCGCGCCGTCGTCAGAGGGCATTTCGGAACCAGGACGGCATCGACCTGTTTCAGGCTTTCCAGCGTTGGCGGATCGATCTCCGGCGTGGTCCGGCCGGGATCGACACCGATCGGCACGCCTCGCGGCGGCCTGCGGTCGAGCAGCTGGTTGAACGGATCGGTGAAATCGAGCGTGAAGAGGCTGTCGAGCCGGCGCCCATTGGCCGCTTCCCAGGCGCGGATCGCCGTGATGCCCTGCTGCACTTCGAGCAGCCAGGTCGCCTGATAGTCGATCTCCGAATAGAGAATGTAGGAGGGCAGTTCGCCGCGCTCGGCAAGATCGCGATAGCCCGTCTGCTGCGCCG
This sequence comes from Allobosea sp. P1_A7, assembly GCF_056406775.1. Taxonomy (NCBI): domain Bacteria; kingdom Pseudomonadati; phylum Pseudomonadota; class Alphaproteobacteria; order Hyphomicrobiales; family Alloboseaceae; genus Allobosea; species Allobosea sp. P1_A7. The sequence goes on along the minus strand of NZ_JBFTZN010000007.1, from coordinate 19,510 downwards.
CGTAATGTGCGAGCATGATCACCGCACGTTCGGCGATGTCGGGCTTGACGCTGACCCGACCGAGGGGGCCGAGATCGGGCACGGCAAGCGCCTTGTAGTTCACCGCACCAAGGACCGCGCGCGTGCTGCGCTCGGCGAAGATCAAGGCCGACGGTAGGGCAACCACCAGGGCCAGCACCGTCACGATCCTGCCGAGCCGGTCGGTGCGACCGCTCCATTCCGCCAGGATCACCAGAAGGACGGGCCAGAGCCCGATGAATTCGAGCGAACCCGTGTTTTGGGTCTCGAACAGGGTCAGCGCCAGCAGAACCGCGGCGAACCATCCAAGCGGCGCGGCCAGGAGCCCGTGCAATCGGGCCCGGGAAAGCCTGCCGCCCTCCAGCCAGGCAGCGTAGGCCAGCGCGACAAGCAGCAGCAGGCTCGGCCCGACGACATTGAACTTCACGGAAGCGACGGTGAGAAAGCGCGGCAGCAAGGCGCCGGTGTTCAGGCCGAGCAGGGTCAGGATGTCATCGACATAGGCGCGCACGATGCCGGTCACGAAATCGAGCGGCGCGAGCACGGCAATGACCAGCGCTGCGGCGACGGACGCGTCGCGCAGGCGCATCCGTCCGGACAGAACCGCATAGCCGACGAGGAACGTCCCCGACACCGCTCCCGTGACCTTGACCAGGAAGAGGGTGAGCATCAGCAGGACGACAAGCCCCACTTGCAGGCGGCGCGCCTCGACGAAGAGGAGTGTCGACACGAGCAGGTAAAGCAGGAGGCTGATATGGCGGTTATAGTGCCCGAAGCCATCGAAGCCTGGCATCGGATACAGGCTGTGCAGGTTGATCGGCAGCGACGCGAACAACAGGAAAGGGAGCAGCAGGGCCAGAGCTTGGCCACGCGAGCGCTGCCCGACATGGGCAGCAATCAGCGCCATCATTGGCAAGGCGACCGGCAAGATGCCCCAGTTCGCCAGCAGCATCGGCTGCGCCTGCGGAAACAGGGCGTGGAGCCAGGTCACAAGATAGTAGCCGAGAGGGCCGACAGGAGCGAAAAAGTCGATATTGGGCAATTGCCCAACCTCGATGCGTTGCGCAGCATCGAGATAGATGTTCGTGTCCCAGTAGTTGGGCCCCAGCGGCAGGCGCAGGGGCAGCATCAGGCCAATGACAACCGCTGCTGCGAACGCGACCAGCCAGATCATCGGTGCTCCAGCGAGCCGACTTAACATCTGCACGACGCCAAGCGCGGAGCCGGGCCTTCTGCCCTCTCTCATGTCCCCAACCGTCATGCCCAGATCCTTGGCCTCACAGCCAACATGACAGAGAAACCTTACTCGTATCCTGCACAAGCCAAGGCCAATGCACTCTGCGGTCGAGTGAAGGGGCCCGCGCCCGGCGATCTCGCGGCGGCCATGTGCAGCGCCGAGCGGGGCTCAGCCAACGAAGACGGTCCGAAGCATGGCGCCGCCGACGACAGCGGCCGGCCGCAGATCGTTATCATCCGTCGCGGAGAGGACTGATCTCCGCGAAGCGGGCAGGCAAAGCGAAACCCAGTCCGAGCGGATCGTCGGCCTCGAYAATGAAGGCGCCCTCGCCTGCGAGGTAGCTGAGGCCGCCGACCTCGACGGTGACCGCTCCCTCGGCGGGATAGGCAGCAGGCCCGAGGACACGCCCCGAGAAACGCCCGCCTGTGATACTGCGGAAACTCCGTGTCCGCCCCAACCCGACCAGCCCCTTGGCGTGGTCGAGCGCCATGCGGGCGGTCACGCCCGAGCCGGTCGGTGAGCGGTCGATCTGCCGCTCGGCGAAGATGCAGAGGTTGAAACTGGTCTCGCCCGGTCCGGCCTCGTCGGTCACGATCGTCCCGTAGAGAAAGCCGAGATCGGGCTCGGTGGGATGCGTGATCGGCGCGCCGGCCCGCACAATGTCGGTGAGGGCAGCAGCAGCCTCGGTCAACTGCTCGACCGGGGTTTCGAAGAGATCGAGCCCGAAGCGTGAAGCCGGAAGGATGCAGTAGAAGGCTCCGCCATAGGCGATGTCGGTCGTGACGCTTCCGAAGCCGGGCACCTCGACCACACGGTCGCGGGCATGGACGAAGGCCGGCACACTCTCGAAGCGCACCTCCCCGACCTTCCCGTCGGCGACGTCGCAGGCGAGCCGCAGCAGGCCGCAGGGCGCCTCGATGGCAAAGTGCGTGACGGGCTCGACCGCTGGCACCAGGCCGCGCTCGATCGCATAGCGGCCGAGCGCGATGGTGGCGTGGCCACACATCGTCGAGTAGCCCTCGTTATGAGTGAAGAGCACGCCGAAGGCAGCCTCGGGATGGCTCGCCTCGACCGGAATGACACCGTACATTCCGGCATGGCCGCGCGGTTCCAGCATCATCGCACGGCGCAGCTGATCGTGGCTGTCGCGCGCCTGTCGACGCTTGTCGAGAATCGTCGCGCCGGTCAGCTCGGGATAGCCGCCCGTAACGATGCGCACCGGCTCGCCGCAGGTGTGGTAGTCGAGATAGCTCAGGCGCATTGGCGCGTTCCCCTCACTCATAGGGTGGTTTGGGTGTGAGACGCGGCGGATCGCAGCCGCGCCGGCCGCAGGTCTCGGCTGCGACCTCTGCCGCAAAACCCATTGCGGATGCGGCAACGCTGTCTGACAATCCGCGCAGTCCTGCTCCGAGCTCGCCCGCATGCGCGAGCGAAGCGAGAAATGCGCCGATGAAGCTGTCGCCGGCGCCGATCGTGTCGACCAGCTCTGCAACCGGAACGAAGCCGCGGACAGTCTTTTTCCCGGGCCGCTCGAGCGCCGCTCCGCGATCGCCCTCGGTCAGCAGGATCGCTGAAACGCCCCGGTCGAACCAACGGCGCAGCGGCGCAACGTAGCCGCCGGGATAGAGCCAGTCGGCATCGTCCGTACTGAGCCGGATGAGGTCTGACAGCGCCATGCGCTGCTCGATGGCGGCAAGCGCCGCCTCCCGATCCGGCAGCGCCGGCGGCCTGATATTGACGTCATAGCTGGTGCTCAGGCCGGCGGAGCGCGCCTGGCGCAGCAGCGTCAACGCCGCGTCTCCGGATGGACCGACCGTCGCTCCGAACGAGGTGACATGCAGATGGCCAAAACCCGTGAGGTCGGGCAATGGCGGAGGCTCGGCCAGCGCCGTACCGGCGAGGTGAAAGTGATATCGCGCCCCGCCATCGACCCCAAGCGGGGCAACGACGGCCAGCGGTGTGGGGGCGTCGCTCTCAGCAACTAAGCGCCGATCGATCGCCTCTGCCACAAGCCGGGCCTGGAAGCGCCGCCCCGTGACGTCGCGCGAGAGCGTCGCGCAATAAGCCACGGAGGTGCCGCAGCGGGCGAGCGCCAGCGCCGTGTTGAAACCGGATCCGCCCAGCACGCACTGATAGCGCTCGCCGCACCMATCCTCCGGCACCAGATCGGCGAGCGCTTCGCCGAAGACGAGGACCGCCCCCTGGTTCACAGAAGCCCGCGCTTCGCCAGATTGCGCATCAGATGCGAGGCGCCGAAGGTCCAGGGTTCGCATTCATCGGTGCGGCGCATGCAATTGACGAGCGCTCCCAGTTCCGGCGCGGCAATCGTGACGATGTCCCCATATTTGTGGGTGAAGCCGCCGCCCGGCGTGTCGCGATCCTTGATCGGAGCAAACATGGTGCCGAGATAGAGCGCCGCGCCATCGGGATACTGATGGTTGCGATTGAGCATCTGCGCAGCAAGATCAGCCGGGTCGCGGCTGATCTTTGCGATCGAGGACGAGCCTTCGAGCCTGAAGCCGTCCTCGCCCTCGACCGTCAGCGTCACGGTTGTCCTGCGGACATGGTCGAGCGAGAAGCCGGCGTCGAAGAAGCGGATGAAGGGACCGACCGCTGCCGCTGCATTGTTGTCCTTGGCCTTGCCGAGCAGCAGCGCCGAACGGCCCTCGACGTCGCGCAGATTGACGTCATTGCCGAGCGTTGCTCCGACGATGGCGCCGGTCGAGGCGACGATCAGCACGATCTCCGGCTCGGGATTGTTCCAGGTCGAGGCCGGGTGCAGGCCGGCATCGACACCGGTGCCGACGGCCGACATCGGCGGCGCCTTGGTGAAGATCTCGGCATCCGGCCCGATACCGACCTCGAGATACTGGCTCCAGGCTCCCTGCTTGATCAGCACGTCCTTGAGATGCATCGCCTCGGGCGAGCCGGGCTTCAGCTTCGAGAGATCGTCACCGATGAGCTTGCCGATCTCCTCGCGGATCGTGGCGGCGGCGGCCGGGTTGCCCCGCGCCTTCTCCTCGATCACGCGCTCCAGCATCGAAACCGCGAAGGTCACTCCGGCGGCCTTGACCGCCTGCAGGTCGAGTGGTGCGAGCAGCCAGGGCTTCGTCGCATCGCGACGCGAAGGCGGCGTGTTTGCAAGGATGTCGGCGAGCGTCCCGATGGGCTGCCCCTTGGCGGCGCGCAGGGCTGCGGCGGGATCGGCCGTCTCGCAGAGATCGCGCATCGTGGCGAAGGCAGCGGTGATATCCACAAGTTCATCACCGCGCAGAACAACGACCGCGGGACCGGCGACGTCCGGGCGCCAGACCCGGCCAGCGAGCGCGGCGGCTGCGGCGTCCGCCGGCAAAGTGTTCCGTGGCGTCAGGGCAAGCTCGGGCATGATCGATCGTCCGTTGGTGGAATTGTCACGTTGAAAGTCGCAGGCGAGAACAGCCGCTTCGCAGCCAATGTGCAAGAGTGCAGGGACGCGGATCAGACATGGCGCACATGTCGTGCGATTGTCATTGAAACGTCACCTGTTCTTCATGCTAGCTTGCGCACCAACGACAAGAGCCGCCCGCACGAGCGGGGCATAAGGGAGAGATAGATGACATCCAGATCGCGCTTGATGATTTCGGCCGCGGTGTTGACGCTGGCCGGTGCGGCTCCGGCCGTCGCGCAGACAGAGATCCAGTGGTGGCATGCGCTGACCGGTGCCAATAACGACGTTGTCGTAAAGCTGGCCGAGGAATTCAACGCCTCCCAGAAGGAATACAAGGTCGTTCCGGCCTATAAGGGCTCCTATCCCGACACGCTGAATGCCGGCGTCGCCGCCTTCCGCGCCGGAACCGCGCCGCACATCCTGCAGGTCTTCGAAGTCGGCACCGGCACGATGATGTCGGCCAAGGGCGCGGTGAAGCCCGTGCACGAACTGATGAAGGAAGCCGGCGAGCCTTTCGATCCCAAGGCTTATTTGCCGGCGATCACCGGCTACTACTCGACCGCCAAGGGCGACATGCTCTCCATGCCGTTCAACTCGTCGAGCATGGTGATGTGGTACAACAAGGACGCCTTCAAGAAGGCGGGCCTGAACCCCGACGCCCCGCCGAAGACCTGGCCAGAAGTCTTCGAGGCCGGGAAGAAGCTGAAGGCCGCCGGATATGACAAGTGCGGCTTCACCAATGCCTGGGCGACCTGGGCCAATATCGAGCAGTTCGGTGCCTGGCACAACATCCCGATCGCGACCAAGGCGAATGGTCTCGATGGTTTCGACACCGTCCTCAACTTCAACAGCCCGCTCTTCCTGAAGCACTGGACCAACCTGGTCGAGCTGCAGAAGGACAAGACCTACGATTACTCCGGCCGCACCAATAACGGTGAAGGCCGCTTCACCTCGGGCGAATGCCCGATCATGCTGACCTCGTCGGGCTTCTTCGGCAACGTCAAGGCCAATGCCAAGTTCGACTGGGCCAACGCCGCGATGCCGTACTATCCGGAAGCGGCCGGGGCACCGCAGAACTCGATCATCGGCGGCGCTTCGCTGTGGGTGATGGGCGGCAAGAAGGCTGACGAATACAAGGGCGTCGCCAAGTTCTTCACCTTCCTGTCCGATGTCGACCGCCAGGTGAAGCTGCACACCGAGTCCGGTTATCTGCCGATCACCAAGGCCGCCTATGCCAAGGTCAAGGACTCGGGCTTCTACAAGGACAAGCCCTATCTCGAGACGCCGCTGCTGGAACTCAACAACAAGGAGCCGACCGAGAATTCGCGCGGCCTGCGCTTCGGCGGCCTGGTCCAGATCCGCGACATCTGGTCGGAAGAGCTCGAAGCGGCGCTGAACGGCCAGAAGACACCGAAGGCTGCGCTTGACGCCGCCGTCGAGCGTGGCAATCAGGCACTGCGTCAGTTCGAACGGACCGCCTCGCGCTGAACCGGCTGCGATCCAGAGCCGGGGCATTCCGCCCCGGCTTTTCTCTTGCTTCACGGGCTGCATGCAGAAGAACGCCTATTTCCGGAGCCTGACGATCCCGCTCCTGCTGCTCCTGCCGCAGCTCGCGATCACGGTCGTGTTCTTCTATTGGCCCGCAAGCCAGGCGGTCTGGCAGTCCTTCCTGCTGGAAGACGCCTTCGGGACGTCGACCCAGTTCGTCTGGTTCGAAAACTACCAGAGCCTCTTTTCCGATCCGGGTTACTTCAAGGCGCTGCGCAACACCGCGATCTTCTCGACCTTTGTCTGCGTGTTCTCGCTCTCGATCGCGCTGCTCTTTGCCGTCATGGCCGACCGCCAGATCCGCGGCGCGGAGATCTACAAGACCCTGCTGATCTGGCCCTATGCCGTGGCTCCCGCCATTGCCGGCGTGCTCTGGATCTTCATGTTCGATCCCTCGCTCGGCATGCTCGCGCGTGGACTGCAGAACCTCGGCATCGCCTGGAATCCCCGGCTCAACGGCAATGACGCCATGACGCTGGTCATCCTCGCCGCGACCTGGAAGCAGATCAGCTATAATTTCCTGTTCTTCCTCGCGGGGCTGCAATCGATCCCCAAGAGCGTGATCGAGGCGGCGGTGATCGACGGCGCGCGGCCGATGCGCCGCTTCTGGACCATCATCTTCCCGCTGCTCTCGCCGACGACGTTCTTCCTGCTCGTCGTCAACATCGTCTATGTCTTCTTCGACACCTTCGGCATCATCGACACGGTCACTGGCGGCGGGCCTGCGGGCGCGACCGAGACGCTGGTCTACAAGGTCTATTCCGACGGCAAGGGCGGCTCCAATCTTGGTGGCTCGGCGGCACAATCGGTCATCCTGCTCGTGATGGTCATCGCCATGACGGCGGTGCAGTTCCGCTTCATCGAGCGCAAGGTGAATTACTGATGGCCTCGGTGCTCTGGAAGGAACTGACGGCCGAGGATCTGCGTCACAAGGCGGCGAAGGATGCGATCGTCGTCCTGCCCGTGGCCTCGATGGAACAGCACGGGCCGCACCTGCCGGTCGGCGTCGACACCATCCTGTGCGAGGGCGTCTGCAAGGCCGCGGCCGAGCGCCTGGACGAGGCCGATGTCGTGGTCGCCCCGACGCTCTGGTGCGGCATGGCCGAGCATCACATGGCCTTCGGCGGCACCTTCACCTTCGACATCCCGACCTATCGGTCCGTGCTGCTTTCGCTGCTCAGGAGCATCGAGCGGCATGGCTTCCGCCGGGTCGTGATCGTCAATGGCCATGGCGGCAATATCGCCGCGCTCGGTGCATTCCTGCCGGATTTCGCCCGCGAGACCGGCCTGCGCATCATCGCGACCACCTATTTCGAGCTGGCGCAGACTGCGATGCTGCCCTTCATGCAGGATCAGACCAGCGTGATGCATGCCTGCGAGATCGAGACCTCGATGATGATGGTGCTGGCGCCGGAAACGGTGAAGCAGGAGCGGCTGGGGCAGGCCTTCGGCATGCTCGGCGCGGATCCGCGTGGCCTGATGCGCCCGACCGTCGCGCGCTACCGCCCCTTCCGTGAGATGACGGAGACCGGCGTGATCGGCGATGCGCGGCGCGCGACGCCGAAGAAGGGCGAGGAATTCCTCAACGCCTGCGCCGAGGCGCTCGCGGCCTTGCTGCGCGACGGGGAGGCCTGGCACTGATGGTCGAGAACCGCCGCTTCGGCGACATCGTCGCCTATATCATCCTGACGATCGGCGTGCTGATCGTCGCCTTTCCGGTTTGGCTGACCTTCGTCGCCTCGACCTGGGATGCTGCGACCATCATCAACGGCCAGCTCCCGCTCTATCCTGGCCCGCATTTCTTCGAGAACTACTACCGCATCCTCTTCGTCGGGACCTCGGGCTCGACCCGCGAGCCGGTGGCCGTGATGATGTTCAACTCCTTAGTGATGGCGCTGGCCATCGCGTTCGGCAAGATCTTCATCTCCGTGCTCTCTGCCTACGCAGTCGTCTATTATCGCTTCCCGTTTCGGATGGCGGCATTCTGGATCATCTTCGTCACCCTGATGCTGCCGGTCGAAGTCCGCATCTTCCCGACCTTCAAGGTCGTCTCCGATCTCGGCATGCTCGATACCTACCAGGGCCTCGCCGTGCCGCTGATCGCCTCGGCGACCGGCACATTGCTGTTCCGGCAGTTCTTCATGACGATCCCCGACGAACTGCTCGAGGCCTCGAAGATCGATGGCGCCGGTCCGTTCAAGTTCTTCAAGGATACGGTGGTCCCGCTCTCGCTCACCACGATCGCGGCGCTCTTCGTCATCCAGTTCATCTATGGCTGGAACCAGTATCTCTGGCCGCTGCTGGTCACCACCAAGGATTCGATGCAGACCATCGTCATCGGCATCCGCAAGATGATCACCACGGCCGACGCGCTCACCGAATGGCAGCTCGCCATGGCAACCGCGATGCTGGCGATGCTGCCGCCCGTCTTCGTCGTCATCGCCATGCAGCGGCTCTTCGTGAAGGGCCTGGTGGAAACCGAGAAGTGACATTGCGTACCGGCAGCCCGGCCCGCTGAGCCGATCGCCGATTATCCGTTACCGACTGACCAAGGAACCCAATGGCCCAGGTTACTCTTTCCAGCGTCAAGAAGGTCTATGCCGGCGGCGTMGAGGCCGTGAAGGGCGTCTCTTTCGACATTCCCGATGGCGGCTTCTGCGTGCTGGTCGGCCCCTCCGGCTGCGGCAAGTCCACTTTGCTGCGGATGGTGGCAGGCCTGGAGACGATCTCGTCCGGCGAAGTCTCGATCAGCGGCAGGGTTGTCAACCAGATCGAACCGGCGGACCGGGACATCGCCATGGTGTTCCAGAATTATGCGCTCTATCCGCATATGAGCGTCTACGACAACATGGCCTATGGCCTGCGCAACCGCGGGACGCCGAAGGACGAGATCGAGAAGCGGGTCAAGGAAGCAGCCCGCATCCTCGCGATCGAAGGCCTGCTGGAGCGCCGGCCGCGCCAGCTCTCGGGCGGCCAGCGCCAGCGCGTCGCCATGGGCCGCGCCATCGTGCGCAAGCCCCAGGTCTTCCTGTTCGACGAGCCGCTCTCCAATCTCGACGCGAAACTGCGCGTGCAAATGCGCGTCGAGATCAAGAAGCTGCAGCGGGCGCTCGGCGTCACCGCGATCTATGTCACGCACGATCAGGTCGAGGCGATGACGCTCTCCGACAAGCTCGTTGTGATGAATGGCGGCCAAGTCGAGCAGATCGGCGTCCCGGCCGAGGTCTATCGCAAACCGGCAAGCCGCTTCGTTGCGACCTTCATCGGCTCGCCGCCGATGAACCTGCTGCCGGCAGCCATCGACGGACCCGGCATCGTTGCGCTCGGCGACGCGCTCCTCGAAGCGCGTGACCTCAAGCAGAACCTTGCATCGGGAACGAAGGTCGAGGTGGGCCTGAGGCCGGAGGATATCGAGATCGCGTCCGAGGGCCAGGCCGGGGCCCTGCCCTTCGATGTCGAGTTCATCGAGGAGCTGGGCGCGACCCAGCTCTTCCACGGCAAGCTTGCCGGACAGCCCTTCGTGATGCAGGCCGCAACCGGCGATGTCGCCGCCGAGGCCAAGCGCCTGTGGATTTCGGTCGACCCCGACCGAGTCCACGTCTTCGATGCGCAATCGGGCGTCCGACTCGGGCGCGAATAAGAGGGATAGACCGCGGACGATCTCCAGCGGCCGGAAACAGCCGCTGGATGCGCTGCTCAGCCCGCCGACCGTTCTTTTGCATCGCGCTCGTAGACGGCGAGGAATGCCTTGCCCATCAACGAGCTTTCGCCATCGATGGCTTTCCGGAGCACCGCGCCCCGGATTGCCTGGATCMCTCGATCCTCGGGCGCTGCTGAACTCGCGAACTCGGCAAGATGAACGGCGAGGCGCGTCTGGCCGTCCTCGGCCAGCGCCGCGGCTCGCTCAGCCAGTTTCTCGGCACCACCCGCAAGCCGAGCCAGTTCGGACGCAAGATCAGCGTTCTTCGCCGGCTTCAGGTTTGCGGGGTTTCCGTCAAACCAACCCGCATAGAAATGGTAGATCCCCCGGACCAGAAATTCGGGGTCATCATATTTCGGCACGAGATAGGGCTTCGCCAGATAGGCGGCCGGTACCTTGACCGCGCGCAGCACCTCGTCGAGCGTCGCACTCTTGTTCATCAGCGCCAGGGTATCGCGAACCAGATGCTCAAGCGCTTCGGCTCCGTCGCGCAACACCTGCGCTGCCCGGCCCTCCCCAACAATGACCGGGCCATGTCCGGGGATCAGGATGTCCGGCTTCAGGCGCTCCATCCGGCGCAGGGCGACAGCCCACTCGGCTGCATAGCGCTGGACCTTGCGCGGATTGCCTGCATTCGGGAAAACCCAGATTACGAAGTCCCCGCTCGCCAGCACGCGCCGCCGCGGCAGCCAGACGAATGTGGCATCGTCGGTCTCGCCGCGCCCGTGGATGAGTTCGAGCTGTTCGCCACCGATCGCAAGCGATAGCGTGTCGTCATAGACGTCATCGGGACGCCGCTGGCCTATCGGATAGACATAGTCCGGCTTGTTGAACTGCTGCCCCTGCACGATGCTGTTGAAGCCATGGGAGGCTTCGTATCGCTCCATCCGGCGCGCGACGTTGCGATGAGCCACGATTCTCGGCCGCGGCCTCGCTCTCGCATCGGCCTCCTCGTCRATGACCTTGATGCCGCTGGTGTGGTCGATATGGCCGTGGGTATAGATCACGGTGTGGATGGGGCTGTCGTCCCAGCTGCGGATCGTCGCGAGCGTCTGGGCGGCGGTGTCTGGCTTGGCCGTATCGATCAGGACAAGGCCTTCACTCGTCCGAATGGCCGTGACGCTGCCGCAGAAATAGGTGGTGTGGACGGTGATGATGTTCTCTGCCACCGCAGTGATGGCGCCGGCAGAGACCGCCTCGGTCCATTCTTCCATCTGCGCTGCGCCACTCCAAAGGCGCTCGAACAATGCGTCCTGCCGCATCTGAATTCCTCCGTCGACCAGAGCATGTCGATAGCACCGCTGGGGAGGAATGACAGGCCACGCACGCGCAGTCCTGACGCGCGATGTCAGCTATGGGTGAGGCGCGCGGTTCGCTGTCGCGGCAACGCGCTCCGGGCACGTGCAACCTAAGCCTCGGGCCCGCCCTCGATCTCGCTGGCCCAGGCCAGCGCCGCCTCGTACTCGATCGGTTTGAAGCAGCGGATCTCGACGAAGGGGATGACCGGATTGGCGATCGCCACCAGCGTCTCGATCCAGCCCTTGTCGCTGATCAGGGCCTCACGCGGAAAGCGCCTGAGTTCCGACRGCTTGCTGAACCCATAGCGCAGATCCCTGGCACCCGCCCGGAGCGTGATATCGTGAAAGCCGGTCAGATCGACCAGAACGCCGATCTTCTCGTGCCGGGTCAGCCGTGCGTCGATATCGGCGATCACACTGTCATAATCCTCCACGGTCAGCGTGCCGGAGAGGCGGTAGGCCGCGACATGATCGGGCCCAGCGAGGATTTCGAACATGGACGTCATCCTTTCGCTTCAGACAACGCAGCAGGCCCGCCGCGGTTTCGATTGCTGCCATTGCGCGGTCATGCGTCGTGGTTAGTCTCGCCCTCCACRGGAGGAACGCAGCATGAGCGATGAACTCGTCTTCTACACCCACCCGATGTCACGCGGCCGGATCGTGCGCTGGATGCTGGAGGAAGTCGGCCAGCCCTATCGCACCGAGCTGGTCGGCTTCGGCCCGCCGATGAAGGCGGCCGCGTACAAGGCGCTCAATCCGATGGGCAAGGTGCCGGCCCTGAAGCATGGCGACATGATCGTCACCGAATGCGCCGCGATCTGCGCCTATCTCGCGGACGCCTTTCCCCAGGCCGGGCTGGCGCCGGAACCGGGCAGCAAGGAGCGCGGCCCCTATTATCGCTGGCTCTTCTTTGGCGCCGGCCCGACCGAAGCTGCGGTGACCAACAAGATGCTTGGCGTCGAGGTGCCACCGGAGAAGACCGGCTCGGTCGGCTATGGCTGCTTCGCCGATGTCATGGACACATTGGAAAAAGCGGTATCGCAGGGCGAGTATCTGGTCGGCGACAGGTTCAGCGCGGCCGATGTCTATCTCGGCGCGCAGATCGGCTGGGGCCTGCAATTCGGCACGATGGAGCGGCGGCCGGCCTTCGAGGCCTATGCCAAACGACTGCAGGCCCGCCCGGCAGCGATCCGCGCCAATGAGATCGACAATGCGCTGATGCCGCAGCAGCAGCCGGCGGCGGAATAGGCGTCGTTCCACGCTGAGTGCATGCCAAACCCGGCCTCTGGCCGGGTTGTTGCGCAGCGGCGCATCGCCTAATCCTGCGAGAATCGGCCGGCTATCTTGCTGGCCTCTCCCATCTGCGAGACGGGACGTTCCGGGCTGTGCCCGGCAGCAGGCAGAAATGACCGACACATTCGACATTGCCCGGCCGCGCCACGGCATGGGTTTCTATCCCTTCGTGGCGATGATGGCCGCACTGATGGCGACAAACGCGCTTGCGATCGACGCCATGCTGCCGGCCCTGCCCCAAATGGGCGAGACACTCGGCATTGCCGAGCCGAACGACCGGCAGTGGATCGTCACCAGCTATCTGCTCGGCTTTGGTGTGGCCCAGATCATCTACGGCACGCTTTCCGACCGCTTCGGCCGACGGCCCGTGCTGCTGACCGGGCTCAGCATCTATGTCGTCGCCAGTGTGTTCGCTGCCTTCTCCGGCTCCTTCGAGATCATGATGGCGGCGCGCGTGCTGCAGGGCGTCGGAGCAGCCGCGACGCGGGTGCTCGCGGTCTCGATCGTACGGGACTGCTATTCCGGCCGCGACATGGCCCGCGTCATGTCGCTGGCCCTGATCGTCTTCCTGGCCGTACCGATTCTGGCGCCCTCGATCGGCCAGGCGATCCTCTGGGTCGCACCCTGGCGCTGGATCTTCGGCGTTCTGACCGCCTTCGGCGCCATCGTGATGCTCTGGACCGCAATGCGCCTGCCCGAGACGCTGCATGAGGAGGACCGTACGCCGATCAAGTTCGCCAGCATCGTCTCCGCCTTCCGCACGGTGCTGACCTCGCGCATCGGCGTCGGCTACATGCTGGCGATGACCTTCGTTCTCGGCGGCTTGTTCGGCTTCATCAACTCGGCACAGCAGGTCTTTGTCGATGTCTTCCGGGCGCCGGAATGGTTCACCACCATCTTCGCCCTGATCGCCGCATGCATGGCGGTCGCGTCACTGCTGAATTCGCGCATCGTCGGCCGACTCGGCATGCGCCGGGTCTCGCATGGCGCATTGCTCGGCTATATCACGCTGACCAGCCTGCACGCGGTGCTGGCCCTTGCCGGCAAGGAAACGCTCTGGCTCTTCGCCATCATGCAGGGTGGGACGATGTTCTGCTTTGGCCTGCTGGCGCCGAATTTTGGGGCGATGGCGATGGATCCGCTTGGCCATGTCGCGGGTACGGCCTCGTCCGTCCAGGGTTTCATCACCACGGTCGGCGGAGCACTGCTCGGCTTCTATGTCGGCCAGCATTTCAACGGCACCGTCGTGCCGCTGACACTCGGCTTCTCACTCTGCGGGCTCATGGCGCTCGCGGTGGTTCTGGCGGTCGAGAAGGGGCGGCTCTTTCACCCGGCGCCGGGGCGCAGCTAGCGGCCTGCCCTCTGGGCGCGGAACGTCGTTCCAGGCCGGGCACGCGCGGGTCGCAAGCCGCCGGTCCGTCAGGCCCGCTTCGTGCGCTTGGACGCTACGGTCTTGGGCCGTGCAGCCTCGGCGATCGCGGCGGCCTCTGCGTCTGCGGCTTCCTTCGCCAGCCGCAGCGCGCGCAAGCGCGCGGTCTTCTCCGTGACGGCAACCTGGGCGGCGCGCTGCGCATCCAGCCCACGCTGGGCTTCCTGCCGCTTTTGCTCGGCCTTCTCCAAATTCGCCTGGGCCCGGCGCTTGGCTTCGTCGGCCGAGAGTCCTTTGGTCGACATGGCAGTCCACTCCTTCACGATTGCCGCCCGGTTGGCGGCACTCACAGCGACGCGCCCTATCGGTAGCGCGCATCCAGGCGCACTGGACTGCGTCGAGCAGACCCTTGCGCCGGCATCGTCAGCCTGGCCTGAGCTCAGGCTGCCGCCGGTGCAAGACGCGGCGGACGAACAGGCTTGGCCTTGGGCTTCGGCGCTGCGATCAGTCCTTCGCGCTGAGCCTGCTTGCGCGCCAGCTTGCGTGCACGCCGAATGGCGTCAGCCTTCTCGCGAACCCGCTTCTCGGACGGCTTCTCATACGCCGCACGCCGCTTCATCTCGCGGAAGACGCCTTCGCGCTGCATCTTCTTCTTCAGGACGCGCAGCGCCTGGTCGACATTGTTGTCGCGAACGAGAACCTGCATCTCGGGCTCCTTTCAGAAAAGAAAAAAGGGCCGGGTAATCCCGACCCTTCGTCCAACCGTGCTGCGTATCGTCCTGAAAGGGGGGCGCCAGTACATCCGTGGTCGCCACTCGATTCGGAATGCTACGTTTGCACGGTCATGCAGATCACTCGGCGCGAAGATTGTCCGCGGACATCTTGCCAGAGCGCTTGTCCTGGACGAGCTCGAAGGTGATCTTCTGACCTTCGCGGAGCTCGCGCAGACCAGCACGCTCGACAGCGCTGATGTGGACGAAAGCATCCTGACCGCCATCATCGGGCTGAATGAAGCCGAAACCCTTAGTCGAATTGAACCATTTAACAGTGCCGGTGGCCATGACGAATTCCTTCTCGCAAGGCATTAGTTCGCATGAGACGACGCCTCACACGGTGTTCGATTTTGAGCGGGAAGTTCGTCAGCTAGCGCGCCATTAGCGCGGGGGCCAATTCATTCGGCCTAAGATCGATGCCCCTATATGGGTGATTGTGACCAATTTGTCAATGCAACCTGTCGTCGAAGCAGGACCGCAGCCTTGCGTGCCCCTGTGCGGCCATCGACCCCACCCAGACACAGCGCGAGCTCACGACGCCTCTTCGAGCCCTTCGGGCTGCCGCTGAAGCAGCCGCAGCGGACGCCCTTCACCCGATCAGCCCGACCATGCCAACCACGACCGGCCCCATCAGCGGCAGCAGGACGTTCGAGATCGCATAGGTCACGGTGTAGCCGATCACCGGCGTCGAATTGCCAGCGAGGGAGACCAATGCGCTGATCGACGGGGTGCTGCAGTGCTGGCCAGCGATGGCTCCGAGCAGGATCGGAGCCTCGATCTTCAGCAGGTAATGCCCGATATAGAGAGAAGCCAGGGCCGGCAGTGCGGAGACGAGAATCGCCAGGACCGGCAGCACCAGCCCGTACTGCTTGAGCAGCGCGAAGGCATCGGGCCCGACCGACAGACCGATTGCGGCGATGAAGGTCGCCAGGCCGAAGTCCTTCATGAACTCCGCAGCATGCAGCGGTATCGCGCCATAATGCGGGCGATGCATGTGGAGCCAGCCGAAGACCAGGCCGGAGACGAGCGCACCACCGCCGGTCCCCAGCGTCAGGTTCAGGGCGCCGACCCTGAAGCTCAGTTCTCCCAGCAGGAGACCCGCGACCACTCCCAGCCCGAGCATCACGAAGTCGGTACTCGAAGTCGCCGGGAGCAAGTGGCCGAGCTCCGGGGCCGCCCGCGTGATCGCGTCCTCGGAGCCGTAGAGCGTCAGGACGTCGCCCTGCTCGAGAACGGTGCCCGGCAAAGCGGGAACGATATGCCCGAGCCGCCTGATGCGCGAAATGAAGACACCGCGCCGCTGTTCCGCGCTCGCCAGCCGACGAAGATCCCGAATCCGGCGCCCCATCGCCTCGCTACGGACGAGCACGACATCGCGCTCGACGAGTGGCACGTTGTCGCCTGCCGGCATCGGCACCTCGGCGCCCAATCTCTCGCTGATCGCGATGACGGCGCGGCGGCGGCCGAGCACGAGGACAACATCGTCGGCCTCCAGCACCATGTCCGTGGTTGCCTTGGTAAAACCTTCGCCGCGGCCGACCTGTTCGATGGTCACAACGCCATTGACGCTGTTTTCGAAGGCGCCGACGCTGCTTCCCGCAATCGGCCCGGCATGGAAGCAGCGGGAGACGATCTCGGGCACGCCGTTCTCCTTGCCCGCGTCGTCCTCGGCTCCCAGTTGTTTTGCAAGCGCGGCGGATTCCTCGCGCACGTCGATCCGCAGCAGCAGGGGACCGATCTGCGTCGTGAAGACGACGATCGCCACGAGGCCGAAGAGGTAGGTGACGCTATAGGCCGTCGCCATGTTGGATTGCAGCCGCGCCACTTCGGCTGCCGGCAGGGCCAGCCGGGCGATCGCATCCGAAGCCGTCCCGAGCACAGCCGATTCCGTGGCCGAGCCGGCGAAGAGCCCCGACGTGGTGCCGGGATCCAGGCGGAACAAGATGATGGCCGCTGTAAGCAGCAGCAGGACCGTCCCGACCTCGACGAAGGACAGGATTCCGTAGCGCCAGCCACCACGGATATTGTTGAAGAACTGCGGTCCGGCCGTAAATCCGAGAGCGAAGATGAACAGCGCGAACGCCGTGTTCTTCAGGTCCGCGCTGATGGTGACACCAAGCTGCCCAAGGGCCAATGCGACGAAGAGCGTGCCGCAGACACCGCCGATCTGAACGGGGCCAATTCTGATCTTTCCGATCAAATGGCCAAGAGCCAGCGAAATGAACAGTGCAACAACCGGCTGTTCAACAAATGCCACGATGGACCCCAGTTCCAGAGCAGTGGTCGACGGCGACTATTCGCTGCCTGCCCCTGCTCTGCAAGAGCCGCGATCGCCGGTGCGGCACTCGTCTGCGGCACATCGAGGTCGTCCACTCTTTGGCCAGTGCCAAGTGAAGTCGCGGCACGTCGACGATTTGGATTGACTCCAAAGCAAGTTCATCCCTAAATCGTGCACGATCCAAGATGCAGGATAATAGGCATTGAACGGGGCGCGAAAGATCGAACGGGTCGTCCTTGGCGACCAGGTCTATGAGGCGATCAAGGAACGCATCCTCGATCAGGCCTATGCGCCGGGCGAAAAGCTCAATGTCGATGGGCTGGTGCGCGAACTGGCCGTCAGCTCGACGCCGATCCGCGAGGCGCTGACGCGGCTCGTCGCGGAAGGGCTCGTGTCGGCCGTCCCCTTCGTCGGCTTCGCGACCGCGGCGCTGCCCGATCGCAACTATTACGAGGACGTCTACAGCTTTCGGAGCGTGATCGAGCCCTGGGCCGCGGCGGAGGCCGCCAGGCGGCGCCCCGGCGCCGATGTCATCACGGCGCTGCGCGACGCCGTCGCGGTCATGATGGCCGATCCGCCGTCCCGCGAGTATCGCAGCCACCGCGCGTTCACCGAAGCCGATGACCGCTTCCACCGCCTCATCCTGACAGCGGCGGGCAATCAGGTCGCGCTGAAGAGCTATGACGACCTGCGCTTCCATCTGCACATTTCACGGCTCTACCTCAGCCGCGAGCAGGATGTCGGGATCACCCATGCCGAGCATTTCCGCATCATCGATGCGCTCGAGACCGGCGATCCCGAAGATGCCGCCGAGGCGATGCGACGGCATCTCGAGGGCTCCCATGAGAGGCTGATCAAATAGGCCGCCCGTCAGAGGCAGCTGTGCAAGAACCACCATAACATCCGGGAGGATATGATGTTTCTACGACGCCTTGCCGCTGCGAGCCTGATCGCAGGCAGCTTCCTCGCGACAGCCGCCCAGGCACAGACCCTGCGCTTTGGCCATGCGAACACCACCACCGAGATCGCCGGCGAACTGTTCCAGGAATTCGCCGATCGCGTGAACAAATCGACCGGCGGCGCCGTCACCATCAAGGTCTTCCCGGCCGAGCAGCTCGGCAAGGAAATCGACCTGTTCAAGCAGGTCAAGGAAGGCGCTCTCGACATCTCAGCGCCCTCGATGGCGGCCCGCCTCCGCGCTCGTACCCGCCCWCGAGATTCCGAGTGCGCCCTTCCTCTGGAAGGACTGGAGCGAGGCCGAGGCGATCATTCGCTCTGCTGCCTTCGACCCGATCTTCGACGAGCTCCGCGACAAGCATAGCATCGTCCCGGTCAGCCGCATCTGGTACTGGGGCTGGCGCAACATGACGACGCTCGACCGCGCGGTGAAGAAGCCGGAGGACCTGCAGGGCCTCAAGATCCGCGTGCCGGAAAGCCCGGTCTGGGTCGAGATGATCAAGGCCTATGGCGCCTCTCCGACGCCGGTCCCCTTTGGCGAGGTCTACACCGCGCTCCAGCAGAAGACGGTCGACGGCCAGGAAAACCCGATCCCGACGATCTTCTCGCGCAAGTTCTAAAGGTGCAGGGCTATGTCGCGATGACGAAGCACATGCTCCAGAACAACATGATCGTCATCAACAAGGACAGCCTCGCCCGGTTGAAGCCCGAGCATCGCGAGGTCCTGTTCGCCGAAGCCGCCCGCGCCTCGGCCCTGAACACCTATCTCCAGCAGAAGCGCGAGGCCTCGATGCTCGAGGACATCCGCAAGTCCGGCCGCTCCAAGATCGTCGAGGATGTCGATCGCGACGCCTTCGCCGCCAGGTCCAAGGTCGTGGCAACCGCGATGGAAGGCCGCTGGGGCAAGGCCCATCTCGACAGCGTGCTCGCCGCCATCGACGCTCAGCGCAAGCGCTGACCGGCATGACCGGGCTCGACCTGATCCGGCGGCTCGACGACTGGTCGAGCCGCCTGGAGAACGCCTTCCTTGCCGCGCTGCACGGCGCGATCGCGACGCTGGTCTGCGCCGCCGTCGTCTTCCGCTACGCGCTGAACGATCCGCTGACCTGGTCCGAGGAACTGATCCTGCTGCTGTTCGGCTGGATGATCTTCCTCGGCATCGCCAACGCCTTCCATGCCCGGACCCACATCATCATCGATGTCGTGGTGCTGTTCGCCCCGCGCTGGCTCTGCACCCTCTTCGGCGTCGTGGCGCTGCTCGCGACAGCGGCGGTTCTCGGCACGCTGACCTGGTTTTCCTGGCGCTATCTCCAGCGCGAACTGCCGAACCTGACGCCGATGCTCGGCATTTCGGCCGGCTGGACGGTGGCGCCGCTCTTCGTCGGGAGCCTGCTGTCGCTGCTGCATCTCCTGCGCAACCTGATCGACGAAGGCGTCACCGGCGCACTCTGGTCCGACATCACGACGCGGGACTAGCGGCATGGTCTCCATCCTTCTCCTGACCTTCGCGGTCCTGCTCGTAGTCGGCACGCCGATCTGGGTCGCGATGGCGGGCTCGGCCCTGCTGACGATCTTCATCGAAGGCGTGCCGCTCACCGTCGCCGCCCAGCGC
>NZ_JBFTZN010000006.1:0-53400 GCF_056406775.1 Allobosea sp. P1_A7 | reverse complement strand
GTATCGAGCACCTCGATCGAAACCTGATTGCCGCGGCGGCGGCAGCCGACCAGGACCTTGCCGTTCGGCGTGTATTTGATCGCGTTCGATATCAGGTTCTGCAGCAGCCGGCGCAGCAGGCGCCGGTCCGAGCGCAGGGCGACGGAACTGGGCGAAAACACCAGTTGCAGGCCTCGTTCCTGAGCGCTGGGCTCAAATTCGCGCTGGAGTTGGCGCATCAGTTCGTCGAGCCTGAAACTGGTCAGTTCCGGCTTGAGTGCGCCTCCGTCGAGACGCGAGATCTCCAGCAGTGCCGTCAGGATTTCCTCGACCGCGTCCAGCGACGCATCGATATTCTCGGCGAGTTCGGGGCTGGTGGCGATCCGGTCACGCTCGACCAGTGCCGTCGCATAGAGCCTCGCGGCATTGAGGGGTTGCAGCAGGTCGTGGCTGGCGGCGGCCAAGAAGCGCGTCTTGGACGCATTCGCCTCCTCGGCTTCGGCCTTGGCGCGCTGAAGCTCGGCGTTGACGTGGAGAATTTCCTCGGTGCGTTCGGCGACGCGTCGCTCGAGACTTTCATTGGTCCGCTCGAGCTCTTCATGCGCGGCGACGGTCTCGGTGATGTCGGTATAGGTCGTCACCAGGCCGCCATCGGGAAGCGGATTGGAGCGGATCTCGATGACCTTGGTCGAGGGAAAGAGCTTGAGCCGGACTGGCTCGCGGTCATTGACAAAGCTCTCGAGCCGCGCGGCCATCAACTCATCCTGCTCGCCATCGCCATAGGCGCCGCGGGCAGCATTGAAACGGACGAWCTCGTCGAGCCCGGTGCCGAACCGCACCAGCGACTGCGGCAGGTCATAGAGCTCTATGAAGGCCTGGTTCCAGGCGAGCAGCCGCAGGTCCCGGTCGAGCACGGTAATGCCCTGGCCGGCATGGTCGAGCCCGTGCTGCAGAATGTCGCGATTATATTGCAGGGCTGCCGAAGCATCATCGAGCAGCTTGAAGGCGGCTTCCGTCGACAGGTTCCGGCGGCGCAGCAGCAGGGAGAGCACAAGCCGTGAGGATGCCGCGCCGATGGCCGACGAGAGCAGATGCTCGCCGAAGCGCAGCATGTGGATGTCGGCCTCGCGATTGCTGCTGCTGGCAACCTCGCCACGCCCGATGGAGAAGCCCTCGAATGCGCGCTGCGTCCGCTCCTGGCCGAGATAGCGACCGATGGTCGATTGCAGCTCGGCCTCCGTGACGCTGGACCGCCAGAGCGAGAAGGACTGGGCCATCGTTGCGCGGTCGGAGGTGACGAAGGAGTTGGCCTGCAGGCGCTCCATGGCATTGGCCGGTCGCAGCAGGGAGAAGCCGACATAACAGAGAAGGTTGAGGCCGAGGCTCCACAGCACGCCGTGCGGCAGGGCCGGCAGATCGAGGCCGAGCAGGGCTTCCGGCCGCAATGAGGTGATGCCCAGCGGCCCCTTGGCCACGATCTCGCTCCAGACGCTGGTGGGGTATGCGAGGCTGGGGACCAGCAGCGTGTAGGCCCAGGTCAGCGTGCCCGCCGTCAAGCCTGCGACGGCGCCGAGCGCGGTGCCGCGCCGCCAGAGCAATCCGCCGAAGAATGCCGGCGCGATCTGTGCGGTTGCCGCAAAGGACAGGAGCCCGATCGAGACCAGCGCCGCTTCACCTGCCGCACGGTAATAGGCGTAGCCCATCAGGATCACGGCGAGGATGGCGAAGCGCCGGATGATCACGACCTGCGAACCGAGGTCGCCGCCGGTCGGGCCGGAACGCAGCGATCTCGGGATGGCCCGGTCCGGGTCGCTCAGCAGGCCACGGCCGCGCACCAGCAGCGGCATGACGAGATGGTTCGAGATCATGATGGCGAGCGCGACCGAGGCGACGATCACCATCGCGGTCGCGGCGGAGAGCCCGCCGATGAAGACGAACAGCGCGAGCCAGCCTGCACCCCGCTCCAGCGGCAGCAACAGCACGGTCATGTCGCGATCGATGCCGCTTCCCGGCATCAGCAATTCGCCCGCCGCCGCCAGCGGCAGCACGAAGAGATTGATCAGGACGAGATAGAGGGGAAACATCCAGGCGGCGCGGCGGACGTCGCCCGGGTCCCGGTTCTCGACGATCGTCATGTGAAATTGCCGCGCCAGCAGCAGCGCGGCGAAGGACGAGAGCAGCGTCAGCGTCAGGAAGGTCGGCCAGCTCGAGGTCCGCTCCCAGATCGGAGGCGCCCCGTCCGGCATCTTCGCCGCCCGGGCGAGGAGGTCTCCGAAGCCATCGAACAGGCCATAGGCGACGAAGATCCCGAGCGCGAGAAACGCCACGAGCTTGACCAGCGACTCGGCCGCAATCGCCAGCACCAGCCCGTCCTGGTGCTCGGTTGCATCGATATGGCGTGTGCCGAAGGCACAGGCGAAGCCGGCGAGCACCATGGCGACGAGGAAGGCGAGGTCGCTGAGGACCGGGACATCCGGCGTCAGCGCCTGGCCACCGGTTGCGGTCAGGAACACCGAGAGCGAATTCGCGACGGCCTTGAGCTGCAAGGCGATGTAGGGCAGTGCGCCGATCACGGCGACGAGACAGACGAGAGCAGCCACCCGCTCGCTCTTGCCGTAGCGCGCGCCGACGAAATCCGCGATCGAGGTGATGTTCTGCGACTTGGCGATCTCGACGATGCGCGTGACGAAGCGATAGCCGAAGCCGATGACCAGGATCGGCCCGACATAGATGCCGAGGAAATCGAAACCGGCGCGATTGGCGAAGCCGACGGAGCCGTAGAAGGTCCAGGAGGTGCAGTAGACGCCGAGCGCCAGCGCATAGATCGTCGTGCGCGCCGGCCCGCCCATCAGCTTGCGGCCGAAGGTATCGGCAGCGTGCGCGATGGCGAACAGCACGCAGAGATAGCCGAGCGCGACCAGAACGACGGACCAGGCCGGGATCATCTTGCCTCCATGCCAGAGCGGCAGCAGCGCAGCCTAGTGCATGTGCGCGCCCAGCGCGATGCGGCTTTCGGCCGAGGCACCGCCTAAGCTGTTGATCTCGCGAGGCCTTGGACCGGAGATTTCCCGCTGGGCGCGGGCTGCTATTGCCCAGCCGTTGCGCTGCGGCAGCGTGCTATCGTCCGTTCAACCCCGGCCAAGACTGTGCACCGACGAAAGGTCGGCGCCGTGACGGGCTTCTAACCGCTGCAACTCTCAATTAGCCTGCGACATCCGTGCACGCCGTCCGGTAGGCGTGAAGCCGATCATCCCGAGGTGAAGGGGCAGGGCAATGCTGAAGGAATTCAAAGAATTTGCAATGAAGGGCAACGTCATGGACCTCGCCATCGGCGTGGTCATCGGCGCGGCCTTTGGCAGGATCGTCGACTCTCTCGTCAGCGACATCATCATGCCGATCTTCGGCGCGCTGGGCGGTCTCGATTTCTCCAATTACTTCTTCGGCCTCAATAGCGCGGTCACCAGCCCGATCCTGTCCKAGGCCAGGAAGCAGGGCGCCGTGTTCGCCTATGGCAGCTTCGTCACTGCAGCCATCAATTTCCTGATCATCGCCGTTGCCTTGTTCCTGGTCGTGAAGGGCATCAACCGGGTGAAGCGGGACCAGAAGGCCGCTCCGGCCGAGCCGGCGGCCCCGCCGCAGGACGTTGTGCTGCTCGGCGAAATCCGCGATCTGCTGAAGCAGAAGAACGCCTGATTTCGCTCACCGCTCGCGGGCAATTCATCACCGCGAGCGATCAACCCGATCTCGCGATTTCATGCCTCCCGCTCGCCGCTTCGGCTAAAGGTGAGGCATTGAACTTGCGAGGTCGAAGCCGATGACGACGAGCACGCTGCCGGGCGCCAGCCTGATTGCCGAGTTGAGGCCGGAGGCCCGTAATGCACCCGAAAGCGGCATCGTCGAGGTGGTCAATCACGGCCGGCTGAAGCCTGGCCTGATCCCACTCTGGGTCGGCGAGGGCGATCTCTCGACGCCCGATTTCATCGTCCGTGCCGCCAACAAGTCGTTGGCTGATGGCGAGACCTTCTACACCTGGCAGCGCGGTATTCCGGAGCTGCGCGAGGCGCTCGCGCGTTACCACACGGCGCTCTACGGTCAGCCGCTTTCCGCCGACCGCTTCTTCGTCACGGGCTCGGGCATGCAGTCCGTTCAGATCGCCGTCAGGATGATTGCCGGACCTGGCGATGAACTCGTGATTCCGACGCCGGCCTGGCCCAATTTCGCTGCGGCCATCGGCGTGGCGGGAGCCAAGGCCGTCTGCGTGCCGATGGATCTGGAGCACGGCCGCTTCACGCTCGATCTCGACAAGCTCGCCGCGGCGATCACGCCGAAGACGCGCGCGCTCGTCATCAACTCCCCGGCGAACCCGACCGGCTGGACCGCGACCAAGGACGAGATGGCCGCGCTGCTTGCCCTGGCTCGCAAGCACGGTATCTGGATCATCGCCGACGAGATCTATGGCCGCTTCGTCTATGGCGGGGCGCCGCGCGCAGCCTCCTTCCACGACGTGATGGAGGCGGAGGATCGCGTCCTCTTCGTCCAGACCTTCTCGAAGAACTGGGCCATGACGGGTTGGCGCATCGGCTGGATCGAGGTGCCGGCCGCCTTCGGCCAGGTGGTCGAGAACCTGATCCAGTATTCGACCTCGGGGTCGCCGGTCTTCGTCCAGCGCGCCGCGATCGCCGCTCTCACCGAGGGCGAGCCCTTCGTCGCCGAGCAGATCGCGCGTGCGACCGAAGGCCGGAAGATCATCTTCGAAGGCCTGAAGGCGACGAACCGGGTTTCGCTGACCGCGCCGGATGGCGCCTTCTACCAGTTCTTCAGTGTCGACGGCCGCGAGGATTCGCGCGCGCTGGCGATCGAACTGGTCGATGAGGCCAATGTCGGCCTGGCGCCGGGCACCGCTTTCGGCCCCGGAGGCGAGACGGGCCTGCGGCTTTGCTTCGCGCGCAAATCCTCTGACCTCGTCGAGGCGGTGGCGCGGCTGCAAAGGGCGCTGACGTCATAGGCCCCGCTGGGCGCAGCCCAGCCTTGCGCGGCGATAGCATCTCCTTGTTTGACCGGATTGCGCGCCGCGTTCATTGATCGGCCCTGCGTCGTGTCTCCTCGGCGCTTGCTCCGAGTGACATGACCGGCCCGGCTTACATCCCCTACAGGCTCAAGACATTGTCGCGTGAAGCGGCCGTGATTGCCTGCGCCGCCCTCGGCGGCGCCATTTTCGCGCTGTTCGACGTGCCGGCCGCCTGGCTCTCGGGTTCGATGCTGATCGTCTCGATCGTCGGCGTCGCCAAGCGCCTGCCCGATCTGCGCAAGCCCTGGTTCGATGCGACCATGCTGATGTCGGGGGTGCTGATCGGCTCCTCCGCGACGCCCGAGGCGCTTGCGGCAACGGCGCGCTATCCCGGTTCGCTGGCGGTCCTGTTCGTCGCGCTCGCGGCCATCATGCTCACCACCGGCGCCTATCTGCGTTACGTCGCGCGCTGGTCCTGGATTGATTCCCTGCTGGCCGCCGCGCCTGGCGCGCTCTCGGCGGTCATCGCCGTTGCCCATGCCAAGGGGGCCAATCTTGGCCGCATCGCGGTGATCCAGCTCTTCCGCATCCTTGTCCTGGTCGCGATCCTGCCCAGTCTGATGCGGGCCTTGAGCGATGGCAGCGTCGGTCAGATGCCGGCGGTGATCGTCGCCAGCGCGCCGGATATGGCGCTGGTTCTTGGTGTGGCCCTGGTCACCGGGCTCGTCTTCGAGCGCATCGGCGTCACCGCGCCCTTCATCCTGGGCGCAACCATGGCCAGTGCCGTGCTGCATGGCACCGGAGTGGTCCATGGCACGCTCCCGCCCGAGATCGCGACCGTGGTGATGGTCATGCTGGGCGCGGCGATGGGCGGGCGCGTCTCCAACCTCAAGCGCGGCGAAATCGCCGGGCTGTTCCCGCTCGCCATTGGCGGCTTCTTCGTCTCGATGGTGGTCGCCTTCGCCTTCGCCTGGCCGGCCGCCTGGCTTGCGGGCGTGCCCTATGCCAGCGCAATGGCCGCTTTTGCGCCGGGAGGGCTGGAGGCGATGGCGATGCTTGCCTTCGCCATGGGGCTCGATCCGCTCTATGTCGGCGCGCACCATCTTGCGCGCTTCATGCTGCTCGGCCTCGCCATGCCGTTGCTGGTGGTCCGGATGAAGTCGGAGCCGCCGCAGAGTTGAGCGCGGTTCAGCGCTTCGGCCAGGTCGCCCCGTTGGCGTGGGTCATCACTGAGTAGAGTGATGTCGTGCCGCAGATGAAAAGGCGGTTCAGCTTCGCGCCGCCCCAGCAGACATTGGCGACGATCTCGGGAATCAGCACCTTGCCGATCAAGGTGCCGTCGGGGTGATAGACATGCACGCCGTCCGCCGCGCTGGTCCAGATGCGGCCGGTGGCATCGAGCCGGAAGCCGTCGAACAGGCCGGCCGAGCAGGTTGCGAAGATCTCCGAGCGGCCCAGCGACGCGCCGTCCCCCGTCACGGCGCATTTGCGGATGTGGCGCGGCCCATCCGGGTCATGGCTCGCCCCCGTATCGGCGATATAGAGCTCGCTCTCGTCCAGCGAGAAGGCGAGGCCGTTCGGCTTGACGAAGTCGTCGGCGACGATCGAGAGCGCGCCGCTGACCGGATCGATGCGGTAGACGTTGCAGTGGCCGATCTCGCCATCCGCCTTGTCGCCCTCATAGTCGCTGCCGATGCCGTAATCCGGGTCGGTGAACCAGATCGAGCCGTCGGACTTCACCACGACGTCATTGGGGGAGTTCAGCCGCTTGCCCTGCCAGTTGTCGGCAAGCACGGTAATCGAGCCGTCATGCTCCGTCCGGGTCACCTGCCGCCCGCCATGCTCGCAGGTGACGAGCCGGCCCTGCGGATCCACGGTATTGCCGTTCGAGTTCCGTGCCGGCTGGCGGAAGATGCCGACCTGGCCGTTCATCTCGTCATAGCGCAGCATGCGGTTGTTCGGGATGTCGGACCAGACCAGGCTGCGATGGGCTGGAAACCAGGCCGGCCCCTCGGACCAGCGGGCTCCGGTCCACAGCCTCTCGACCCGCGCCGAGCCCGGCACGACCCGGTGGAAGCGCGGGTCCAGAACCTCGACGCCGGTGCCTTCGATCAAGCCGAACATGAACGGGTTTCTCCAGTGATGTGTCGAAGATCGAGCAAGCCACGTGTCCGGGCAATCCGGCGCTGCGCAGATGCCCCATGACGGGCGGGCGGGAGCCGCATCATAGATCAAGCCCCGCATCCCAGTACGGCGTCGCGCCATAGAGCTCCGCGAGATAATCGACGAAGACGCGCACCTTCTGCTCCATGTGCCGGCGGCTGGGATAGACCGCGTAGACGGCGACACGCTTGCCGACCGAGTAATCCGGCAGGACCCTGACGAGCTGCCCGGTCTTCAGTTCCGGCCCGACATCCCAGGTCGAGCGCAATGCGATGCCGACGCCGGCGAGCAGCGCCTCGCGCACGACCTCGCTGGAATTGGTCCGAAGCGGCCCGTTGACGCGCACGCCGACCGGACCGGACGGTCCGTCCAGCCGCCACTGGTCGGCGTTATGGGCAATCAGCGTGTGGTGAGAGAGCTCCTCGATGCTGGCCGGTATTCCGCGAGTGGCGACATAGTCCGGCGCGGCACAGAGCACGCGATGATTGGGCGCGAGCCGCTTGGCGACGAGGCTCGAATCCTGAAGGTCGGCGATCCGCACCGCGAGGTCGAATCCTTCCGCGATGATGTCGACGAAGGAATCGCTCAGGATCAGGTCGACGGTCACCATCGGGTTGGCGTCGAGAAAGGGCTTCAGATGCGGCGCGATATGCAACCGGCCGAAGGAGGTGGGAGCGGAGACGCGCAAGGTCCCGCGCGCTTGGCCCGCGCCGCTTGCGACCCAGGCCTCGGCATCCTCGATCGAGGACAGGATCGAGACCACGCGCTCATAGAAGCCCTGTCCCGCTTCGGTCAGCGATAACTGCCGCGTGGTGCGCTGCAGCAGCCGCACGCCAAGGCGCTCCTCGAGCCGGCGGATGCGCTTCGAGATCACCGCCGGCGAGAGTTTCAATTCGCGCCCCGCGGCGGACATGCTCTTGGCCGTCACCACATGCGCGAAGACATCCAGATCGCCGAACCGGTCCATGCTCGCCCACCTTTTCCATTTTGGAAATAATCATGGCTTTTGGTCGCGCTGCAAGCGGGTTCGAATTGGTCTAACCTGTTTGTATGAAACCGGGTGTGGGTGATATCGCGAGAGCTGACATCCGGAGGAGGAGACCATGAGCGCCATTGCCTTTCCCGCGCCGCGCGCGGACATCCTGGCGCGCCGCGATGCGATCATCGCCGGGCTTGCCGGACTGGTGGCGCGCGAGGCCCTGATCACCTCCGATGACGAGCGCAGGCCCTATGAGACCGATGCGCTCACCGCCTATCGCCGCATGCCGCTGGCGGTCGTGCTGCCCTCGACGACGCAGGAGGTCGCGGCGGTGCTGCGCTATTGCGGCGAGCAGGGCGTTCCCGTCGTCCCGCGGGGGGCTGGCACCTCGCTTGCCGGTGGCGCGATCCCGCAGGAGGATGCCGTCGTCATCGGTGTCTCGAAGATGAATCGCATCCTCGAGATCGACTATGCCAACCGCGCCGCCAGGGTGCAGGCCGGCGTCACCAATCTCGCCGTCACCGGGGCTGTGATGTCCGAGGGCTTTTTCTATGCGCCCGACCCGTCCTCCCAGCTTGCCTGCTCGATCGGCGGCAATATCGGCATGAATTCCGGCGGTGCGCATTGCCTGAAATACGGCGTCACCACCAACAATGTGCTGGGCGTGACCCTGGTGATGCTCGATGGCTCGATCGTCGAGATCGGCGGCACCCATCTAGATGCCCCCGGTCTTGACCTGCTCGGCTTGATCGTCGGCTCGGAAGGCCAGCTCGGCATCGTCACCGAAGCGRCGGTGCGAATCCTGCGCTCGGCCGAGGGCGCGCGCCCGGTGCTGTTCGGCTTCCCGAGCAGCGAGCAGGCAGGGGCTGCGGTGGCGGCCATCATCGGCGCCGGCATCATCCCCGTCGCCATGGAGTTCATGGACAAGCCGGCGATCGAGATCTGCGAAGCCTTCGCCAAGGCCGGCTACCCGATGGATGTCGAGGCGCTGCTGATCATCGAGGTCGAGGGCTCGGACGCGGAAATGGACGCCCAGCTTGCGCGCATCGTCGCGATCGCGCGCGAGCATGGCGTCAAGACGGTCAAGGAAAGCAAGTCGGCGATGGAGACCGCCGCGATCTGGAAGGGCCGCAAATCGGCCTTCGGTGCGACGGGCCGGATCGCCGATTACATCTGCATGGACGGTACGATCCCGACCGGGCAACTGCCGTTTGTGCTGCAGCGCATGGCAGAGATCGTCAAAGGCTATGGACTGCGCGTCGCCAATGTCTTCCATGCGGGCGACGGCAATCTCCACCCGCTGATCCTCTATAACTGCAACGACCCCGTCGAGGCGCGCAAAGCCGAGGATGCCGGAAACGACATCCTCAAGCTCTGCGTCGAGGTGGGCGGTTGCCTCACCGGCGAACACGGCGTCGGCATCGAGAAGCGCGATCTGATGCGCGTGCAGTTCAACGAAGCCGATCTCAACCAGCAGATGCGGGTGCGGGCGGTCTTCGACAGCGAGTGGCTGCTGAATCCGGCCAAGGTCTTTCCGCTCGATGGCAGGGTCGCCGCGTGACCATTCACACCCCCACCACGGAAGCCCAGGCCTGCGCCGTCGTTGCCTCCGTCGCTGCCAACGGCACGCCTGTGACCATTCGCGGCGGCGGTACGCGGACCGGTTTGGGGCGCCCGACCCAGGTCGTGAGCACCATCTCCAGCGCTGGTCTGACTGGCATCACGCTCTACGAGCCGTCCGAGATGGTGATTGGCGCCAGGGCCGGCACGGCGCTGGCGGAGATCCAGAGGACGCTGGCCGACCGCGGCCAGATGCTGCCCTTCGAGCCGATGGATCATCGCGCATTGCTGGGCACGGAGGGCGAGCCGACGATCGGTGCCGTCGCAGCCGGAAATATCTCCGGTCCGCGCCGGATCAACGCTGGTGCAGCCCGCGACTCGCTGATCGGCATCCGGCTGATCAACGGCCGGGGCGAGGCGATCAAGTCCGGCGGCCGGGTCATGAAGAACGTCACCGGGCTCGATCTGGTCAAGCTGGTGAGCGGTGCCCACGGCACGCTTGGCTTCCTGACCGAAGTCACCTTCCGCGTATTGCCGGCGCCGGAATGCGTGGCCACGCTGGCCTGGCCCGGCCTTGCCGACGAGGCGGCGGTCGCTCTGCTTTCGGCCGCGCTCGGCTCGCCCTTCGAACCGATGGCGGCGGCGCATCTGCCGGCCGGCATCGGAGCCGACCAGGCCCGCACGCTGCTCAGGCTGGAGAATTTCGCGAGCTCGATCGCCTATCGCGCCGATGCGCTGGGCGAATTGCTGAGCCAGTACGGCAGGCCCGAACTGATCGAGGGGGCCGCCTCGCAGGAGCTGTGGCATTCCGTACGGGATGCGAGGTTCTTCGCCGGCAGCCATGAAGCCGTCTGGCGGCTCTCGCTTGCTCCGACGAGGGCCCCGCGTGCTACGGCGGCGATCATGCAAGCCTTGCCGCAAGCGCGCTGGTTCTATGACTGGGGCGGCGGCCTGGTCTGGCTCGCCGTGCCGCCTGACGAGGACGCTGGAGCCGCCGCGATCCGTGCTGCGATCAGGTCGCTTGGGGGTCACGCGACCCTGGTGCGCGCACCCCACGCGGTTCGCGCTGTTGTACCGGTCTTCGAACCACTGGCCGAGCCGCTGATGCGGGTCACGGCCGGAATCAAGAACAGCTTCGACCCGGCCGGAATCTTCGAGCCTGGCCGAATGTATGCGGGGATTTGATGGTGTTCGACCAGATAGCCGCCGCGCGTGAGATCCGCACTGAAGGGGGGCGCCGCCAAGCCTGGGCGCCGGGGCGGTTCAAGCCGGGCACGATTGCCCTCGTCGCGGCTCTGATGATTGCCGCAGCCGCCTTGATCCTGTTTGTCATGGGCCGCGAGCCGATCTGCAAATGCGGCTTTGTCAAGCCGTGGCACGGCGACGTCAATTCGTCGGAGAACTCCCAGCATATTGCCGACTGGTACACCTTCTCCCACATCATCCATGGCTTCCTCTTCTATGGCCTGTTCTGGTCGGTGCGCCGGCTGACCGGCCTGCCGATCTCGTTCGGGCAKGCGCTTCTTCTGGCGATCCTGATCGAGAACGCCTGGGAAATTGCCGAGAACAGCCCGGCGATCATCGATCGCTACCGGGAAATGACGATCTCGCTCGGCTATACCGGCGACAGCATCATCAATTCGGTCTCCGATATCGCGGCGATGATCGTCGGCTTCCTTCTCGCCCGTGTCCTGCCCGTCTGGCTCACCATTTCGCTTGCGCTCGGCATGGAGCTGGTGGTCGGCTACCTCATCCGTGACAACCTGACCCTGAATATCATCATGCTGATCTACCCCGCCGACTGGATCAAAATCTGGCAGGGAGGGGCCTGAGCGATGCAGACCAACTTCACGCCCGAACATCTGGCCTCCGATCCGCGCCTGCCGGCGTCGGAGAAGATCCTGCGCACCTGCGTGCATTGCGGGTTCTGCACGGCAACCTGCCCGACCTATCTGCTGCTGGGCGACGAACTCGATTCCCCGCGCGGGCGAATCTACCTGATCAAGGACATGCTGGAGAACGGCAAGCCGGCGACCGAGCAGGTGGTGAAGCATGTCGACCGCTGCCTCTCCTGCCTCTCCTGCATGACGACGTGCCCTTCCGGCGTGCATTACATGCACCTTGTCGATCATGCCCGGGCCCATATCGAGGAGACCTATCAGCGTTCCTGGCATGACGAGGCGTTGCGCCGGGTGCTCGCTGCGATCCTGCCCTATCCCGGTCGGTTCCGCGCCGCGATGCTGGCGGCGATGCTCGGCAAGCCGTTCGGGAGCCTTCTCGGCCTGCTGCCGCAGGTCGGCGGGCGGCTGAAGGCGATGCTGGCGCTGGCGCCTGCACGCCTGCCGGCGCGCTCGACCATGGAGGGGCCGCAGGTTTTCCCCGTCACGGCCGTGCGCCGCAAGCGCGTGGCGCTGCTTTCAGGCTGCGCCCAGCCGGTGCTCGACCCCGCCATCAACGAAGCGACGATCCGCCTTTTGACGCGCCATGGCGTCGAGGTCGTGCTGTCGAAGGGCGAGGGCTGCTGCGGCGCGCTCGTCCATCACATGGGGCGCGAACAGGACAGTCACGTCTTTGCCCGGCGCAACATCGACGCCTGGATGGCCGAGGTCGACGGCGAGGGGCTGGATGCCATCTTGATCACCGCCTCAGGCTGCGGCACCACGATCAAGGATTACGGCTTCATGTTCCGCAACGAGCCGGCCTATGCGGAGAAGGCGGCGACGATTTCGAGCCTCGCGAAGGATGTCACCGAGTTCCTCGAGACGCTCGAGCTGCGCCATGTCCGTGAGGTCGCGCTGCCGGTGACCTATCACTCGGCCTGCTCGATGCAGCACGGGCAGCAGCTCAAGGACGGGCCGAAGCGCCTTCTGAGCGGAGCCGGCTTCAAGGTGAAGGAGGTGCCGGAGGGCCATATCTGCTGCGGCTCGGCCGGTGTCTACAATATCCTCCAACCCGAGATCGCGGGGCAGCTGCGCGAACGCAAGATCGGCCATATCGAGAAGACGAAGCCGCAGATCGTCGCCACCGGCAATATCGGCTGCATGACACAGCTGGCGAAGGGCTTTGCCGACCGCGGTGCGACGACGCCGGTCGTCCATACCGCCGAGCTGCTCGACTGGGCCACCGGCGGGCCGCTGCCGGAGAAGCTGGCAAGGGCGGGGATCAAGGATGCCCCCCTCGGTGATCCACGTCAGCAGAAGGACATGCTGTTCGCGGCCGAATAGGCGCTTCCCGCTCGGGGAGGGGCAAGCGTGCTTGCCCCCGTTGCCCGGTCAAGTTACCGAACGCGGGACCCTATCCTGCGGGCTGTTCCGCATCTCGTTCAAGAAGTGAAGCCTGAACCATGTCGAAACCCGACAAGCTGAAAGCCCGCCAGCCGCGTGGTTTCATCGACCGTGGTCCTGCCGATGTGGCGGCGACCGAGCGCATGCTGTCCGTCATTCGCGAGAGCTTTTCGCTTTATGGCTTCGACCCGGTCGAGACACCCTTCGTCGAATATACCGATGCGCTCGGAAAATTCCTGCCGGACCAGGACCGGCCGAACGAGGGCGTCTTCTCCTTCCAGGACGATGATGAGCAGTGGCTCTCGCTGCGCTACGACCTGACGGCGCCGCTCGCGCGCTATGTCGCCGAGAATTTCGATGCGCTGCCAAAACCTTATCGCAGCTATCGCGCTGGTTACGTGTTCCGTAACGAAAAGCCGGGGCCCGGGCGCTTCCGTCAGTTCATGCAGTTCGATGCCGATATCGTCGGTTCGGGCTCGGTCGCGGCCGATGCAGAGATCTGCATGCTCGCCGCCGACACGATGGAGCGTCTCGGCATCAAGCGCGGCGACTATGTCGTCAAGGTCAACAACCGAAAGGTGCTCGATGGCGTGATGGAGGCGATCGGGCTTGGCGGCGAGGAGAATGCCGGGCGCCGGCTGACCGTGCTGCGCGCGATCGACAAGCTCGACAAGTTMGGCCCCGACGGCGTGCGGCTGCTGCTGGGTGACGGGCGCAAGGACGAGAGCGGCGATTTTACGAAGGGTGCGGGGCTGGGCGCCGAACAGGCCACGCGCGTCCTGTCCATTCTTGATGCCAGGGCTGCGGACAATGCCGCGACCGCGCAGCGTCTCGCAGATGGCTTCGCGTCGACGCCCGTTGGCCATGAAGGGGCCGAGGAACTGCGCATGATGGCGGATCTGATCGCAGCGGCTGGCTATGCCGACCGCGTCGTCATCGATCCTTCCGTGGTGCGCGGCCTCGAATATTACACCGGCCCGGTCTACGAGGTGGAGCTGACCTTCCCGGTCACCAATGACGACGGCCAGGTCGTGCGCTTTGGCTCGGTCGCCGGCGGCGGACGTTATGACGGGCTGGTCGGCCGCTTCCGGCCGGAACCGGTGCCGGCGACGGGTTTCTCGATCGGCGTCTCGCGGCTCTATTCGGCACTGAAGGCGGTGAAGTCGCCATTGGTCGACACGAAGAACGAACTGCCGCTCGTCGTCGTCACCGCCATGGACAACAAGACGCCCGAGCATATGCCGGCCTATCAGGCATTCGTGTCTCAGCTCCGCCAGGCCCGGGACGGGGACGGCAAGCCCTTGCTGCGTGCCGATCTCTATCTCGGCGGCTCCGGCTTCAACGCCCAGATGAAATATGCCGATAAGCGCGGCGCGGTCTGTGCGGTGATCCAGGGCTCCTCCGAGCGCGAGGCCGGCACGATCGTGATCAAGGACCTGATCCTCGGCGCGGAACTCGCCGCCGCCAGCCGCGACGTCAAGGATTCGGCCGAGCACAAAGCGAGGCAGGCCGAGGCCCAGTTCGCCGTGCCGGTGACCGAGCTGGTCGAGGGGGTGAAGCGGGTGCTGAAGCGACACGGCTGATTGAAAGTCATGCTCGCCCTTGTGGCGAGCATCCACGTCTTGAGCGTTCATCGTAGGCAAAGACGTGGATGGTCGGGACTAGCCCGACCATGACGGAAACCGTCGGCAACGAGTCGGTCGCCAAATCCCGCTAACCCAATTCCCTAAAAACCATCGAAAATCCATGACGCGGCTGCTAGGACAGCCGCGCAACAGGAAGCTGCCCTTGTCCGCCACACGCGCCAGCATCGACACCGTGATCGCGCTCCTCGCCGCTGAGGGCTATCAGCGCGCCGAGCCGGCGATTCTGCAGCCGGCCGATGTCTTTCTCGATCTCTCAGGCGAAGATATCCGCCGGCGCATCTTCATGACGCAGGACGCCGATGGCCGCGATTGGTGCCTTCGCCCGGAATATACGATTCCGGTGGCGCTGGATCACATCGCGGCGGGCGTGAGTGCGCCGATGGCCTATGCCTATGCCGGCCCGGTCTTCCGCATGCGCTCGCGTGAGCCGGGTGAATTCGCACAGGCCGGGCTCGAGTCCTTTGGCCGCGAGGATTTTGCCGCAGCCGATGCCGAGATCATGGCACTGACGATCGAGGCGGCGGCGGCGCTTGGCTTGACGCAGCCGCGTGTTCTGATGGGCGACGTCGCACTGCTCGGCGCATTGCTCGATGGTCTGGCCGTGCCGCAGGGGGCGCGCCGCCGGCTGATGCGCGCGGTCGTGCAGGGCAAGGCGGCCGAGGCGGTCGAGGCGCTCGATCCACCGGCAGCCACTGGCGAAACGGCTCATGCGGGACTGCTCAAGGCGCTGGAGGGGCAGGATCCCAAGGCGGCCAAGGCCTTTGTCGAGGATGTATTGTCGATCGCGGGGATCTCGACGGTCGGAGGCCGCTCCGCCGGCGATATCGCCGAACGCTTCCTGGCCCGTGCCGCTGAGCGCGAGAACCCGGTCAATGAGGATGTGAAGGCCGTGCTCGGCCAGGCACTTGCCGTCACGGGTGATCCCGATGCGGCGTCGGCCGCATTGCGGGCCCTTTCCGACCAGGCTTCGCTCGACCTGGGGCAGCAACTCGACGCCTTCGACGAGCGCACCGGCTTCCTTGCGGCGCGCGGTGTCGATGTCGGCCAGATCTCCTTCTCGACCGGCTTCGCCCGCAATCTCGATTATTACACCGGCTTCATCTTCGAGCTGCATGACCTGGGCCGCAGCGACGGCCGGCCCGTTGCCGGAGGTGGCCGCTACGACAACGTGCTCGGTCGCCTCGGTGCGCCTCAGCCGGCCCCGGCAGTCGGCGCCTCGCTTTGGCTCGACCGGCTGACGGGACAAACATCATGAGCGACGCTCCGCTGGTTCTCGCGGTCCCCTCCAAGGGGCGGCTCCAGGAAAACGCCACTGCCTTTTTCGGCCGTGCCGGACTGAAATTCGTGCAGTCGCGTGGCTCGCGCGACTATCGCGGCACGATCGCGGGATTGGATGGCGCGGAAGTCGCGTTCCTCTCGGCCTCGGAGATCGTCTCGCAACTGGCCTCCGGCGCGGCCCATCTCGGGATCACGGGCGAGGACCTCGTGCGCGAGCAGGTGGCCGATGCCGATGCCGCCGTCGAGATGCTGACGCCGCTCGGCTTCGGCCACGCCAATGTCGTGGTCGCCGTGCCGCAGGCCTGGATCGATGTCCGCTGCATGGCCGATCTCGACGATGTCGCGAGCCATATGCGCGCACGCCATGGCCGCAAACTGCGCGTCGCCACCAAATATGTGAACCTGACACGCCGCTTCTTCGCCGAGCACGGGCTTGGCGACTACCGCATCGTCGAAAGCCTGGGCGCGACGGAAGGGGCGCCAGCGGCCGGTTCCGCGGAAATCATCGTCGACATCACCACGACCGGCGCGACGCTGGCCGCCAACGCCCTGAAGATTCTGGACGATGGCGTCATGCTGGCCTCCGAGGCCAACCTCGTCGCCTCGGTGCGGGCGCCGTGGAGCCCGCGCGCACGTGCCGCCGCCAATGCCATTCTCTCGCGCATCGCGGCCGAGGAGGAGGGGCGTTCCGTCCGGGAGATCCGCGCGCGGCTCACCGATGCGAAGCCTGCGGCCATCGAGGAGATGGTGGTGCGACATGGCGCTCGGCTGCCCTTCGGTGCGCATGCCGAGAGCGGTATCCTGGCCATCCATTGCCCGGAGAAGGCGGTCTTCGCACTGGTCGACGATCTGGCCGGCTCCGGCGCTGACGAGATCACCGTCAACGCCCCAGCCTATGTCTTCCGCAAGGCCAATCCCCTGCTGGAGCGCCTGCTGGCGCGAATCTGAGCGACATCTGGCGCCGCCTTGGGCTGAAGCCGGCCCCATTTCCGACGCGATGCCGCGTGACGTTGCTGGCGCTGCCACTCGGCAAAGCAACGTTGTCGCAATGATCGCAGTTGATCCCAACGCGATACGGTTCTAGGCGTTTCCATGAGAGCGGGGCGTGGGCTATCGTCCCGGCCCCGCATAGGTAGAGAAATGATGAATCGACGCCTTGGCTACGCCGCTGTCTTCGCCCTGAGCCTCGCACCCCTGCTGATCGCGTCGCCGGCTTCCGCCCAGCGAAAGGCGATGTCGCCGCGTGATATGCAGAACCAGCCGGAGCAGGCGCCTGCAGCGCCGAAACAGGAAAAAACCTTCCCCCTGGGCGCCTCCTGGACGGCGATTTCGATGAACGGCAAGTCGATCGCCGATCGCAAGGCCACACTGCAGATCGACTCGAACCTGCGTGGCACCGGTTACAGCGGCTGCAACACGTTTTCCGCTGCGGCATACCCGCTGCGCCAGCAGGGGATCGCGGTCGGCCCCATGGCCATCACCAAGCGCTCCTGCGACAAGGGCGCTGCCGAATTCGAGCGGGCCTATCTGGTCGCCTTGCGCGGAGCTCGCAACTGGGACCTCGTCGAGGGCAGGCTGGTGATCAAGACCGCCTCGGGCGAGTTGCGCTTCGACCGCGGCATCTGACGACGGTCAGCCGCCGGCTTCAGTTCTCCTGACGATCCGCCTTTCCCGACACGAAGCGTGATGCGGGAAAGGCAGACGAGCGCCCGGCTACGGGCGCTCATTGACTCACGACTGAACGACTGGCTCACGAACCATCGCGCGGGGACTGTGCGTTCCATCCGCGTTCGGCTGCATGACGACGATTTCGTCGTGCATCTCCCGCAATGTCGAGCGATGCCCAATCGAGACAATCTTCGTCTGCGGCAGTGTCCGGTCGATGAGGTCGTAGATCTCTCCTTCCAGCTTCTCGTCGAGCGAGGCGGTGGCCTCGTCAAGGAAGAGCCAGTCGGGCTTGGCCAGCAAGGCGCGCGCGACGGCGAGGCGCTGCTGCTCACCGCCTGACAAGCGCTGTGCCCAGAGGTCGACATCGTCGAGCCGGTCGATCAGGTGGGCGAGCTTGACCTGGGTCATCGCCGTCGCGATGTCGGCATCGGTATAGGTGTCGTCGAGCGCCGGGTAGGACATGGCCGCGCGCAAGGTCCCCTGCGGCAGGTAGGGGCGCTGCGGCAGCAGCATGATCCGCGCACTGGCGGGAACCCCGACCTTGCCTTCCCCGAAGGGCCAGATGCCGGCTATGGCGCGGAACAGCGTCGATTTTCCCGATCCTGACGGTCCGATCACCAGTGTCGAGCGCGCAGTGCCGAGATCGAGCCCGTCGATCCGCACGATCGGCGTGCCGTTCGGCAGCGTCAGTGTCGCGCCGTCGATATGGACCTCGTTCCCGGGGAGTTCGGTCTGGTGGATGCCCTTCTCGCCGGCCGTGGCGGCTTGCGCCTGCCCGATCGCCGCCTCGAAAGTGGTCAGGCGGTTGATCGAGGCCAGATAGGAGGCGATGGCCTGATAGCTGTTGATGAAGAACGACATCGCCGTCTGGACACGATCGAAGGCCGAGGCAACCTGCGTCATGATGCCGAGCGTGATGATGCCCGTGAAGTAATGCGGTGCGAGCAGCACATAGGGCACGACCACATTCGCCTGATTATAGGACAGGGTGAAGCTGGTCAGCTTCACCCGGCTCCAGACCAGTCGATAGAAGTTCGAGACGATGTCGCCGAAGCGCTGGCTCAGATGCCGCTGTTCGGAGGCTTCGCCGCGCATCAGCGCGATCTGCTCGGAATATTCACGCAGACGCGCCAGCGAGAAGCGGAAGTTCGCCTCCCGGCGTTCCTGCTCGAATTCGAGCCCGATCAGGGGCTTGCCGATGAGATGCGTGATCCAGGTCGCCGCGATCGCGTAGATCAGCGCCATCCACAGCAGGAAGCCCGGGATGATGATCTCGGTGCCCGGAATGGTGATCGGAACGGGAATCGACCAGAGGATGATCGAGAACGAGACGAGTGTCGAAATCTGCGACAGCAGCGGCAGGGCGAAGTTGTAGGTCTGATTGACGAAGGCGCGGGTATCTTCCGCGATACGCTGGTCAGGGTTGTCGGCAGTGCCCGCCAGCGAGATCCGGTAATGAGTGGCGTTGCCGAGCCAGCTCTTGCTGTATTTTTCCGCCATCCAGCGCCGCCAGCGGATCAGCAGCGTGTAGTTGGCGAACATCTCGATCAGGTTCGAGACCACCGAGATGGCGGCCCAGACGCTGAAGACATAGATCAGCTGATACCAGAATGACGGCGCATCCTTCTCCTGGATCGCGTTGTAGAAATCGCGATTGAAGAAGCTGAGACGAAGCGAGATGCCGACCTGCGCTTGATTCAGGATTACCAGAAAGATCAGCAGGATGACGCCGAGGCGCCCGAGCTGGATCTGATAGGTGCCGAACGGCCAAAGGTACGCCGTCGTCGTCTCGGTCGAGGAAAAATAGGGCGATGCCAGGCGCGAGATGCGCTGGATCATCGGAATGAAGGAGATCGCATAGATCAGGATGCCGAAGACGGCGACTGTCGTGGCGAGGCTGGCAGGGGGAGCGATCGCGGCCCAATCGGCAGGCCAGTAGCCAAGCTGCGCGAGCACCGAGCCGGCCCCGAAGACGACGTACTCAACACCGAAAATCCCGGAAAAGATCTTCAGGAAGAAGCTGGTCTCGGTCGAGCGATAGGTGGCGAGTGCGAGCAGCACACCCACGGCGCCCATACCGAGGATGCCGCCGCTGCCGCTCTGCTGCCCCGCCACGAGCGCGATGGCGGCGAGAGCAGCGACAAAGAAACTCAAAAGACGCATCAGGTCTTCCTTACCGGGGAACTCGCGCCAGCGTCGGCGCATGCGGATAATATCTTCTAGCCGACCGGATCAGACAAAAAAGCCCGGCTCAAGGCCGGGCGTGTCGATTTCAGCGATTTGTGATGCGACGTCAGCCGCGATCGAGCGACAGCCGGCCGGGCCCCGCGGCGAACAGCACAATGAGGCCGCCGACGACGGAGAGGTTCTTCATGAAGAGGAGCTGCTGCATCGGCTGGGCCCAGTTCAGGTGGAACAGCAGCGTCGCAGCCAGCGTGAAACCGGCAAGGGCAAGTGCTGCAAGACGCGTCTTCCAGCCGAGAACGACCATCAGGCCGCCCAGAAGCTCGACCGCGATCACGAGAGGCAGCAGAATGGCGGGCACGCCAGCCGAGGCCATGTACTGCTGTGTACCGGCATAGCCGCTGATCTTGGAGTAGCCAGCGAGCACGAACATCAGGGCAAGCAGGATGCGGCCGACGAGCTTGGCGCCGTCGGCAAGGGCGGGCGAGTTCAGCATGGAGCAGACTTTCGCAAGAGAGTGCCACAGAGCGCGGCGGAATGCCGCAGCTTGCGGGAATAGGGCTTACAACCAAAGTCGATGCAAGAGCCGGTGCGGCCCGCGGAACCAATTCCCGGCTTCCATCGGCGACTTCATTGTTGAAAACGCCTGTCGTGCCGCCTTGCGGCGGCAGATCGCCGCTCAGCCTGCGGGCTTCTGCTTGCGCCGGGCTTCAAGCTCCTCCGTCACCGCGATGACATCGAGATAGTCCTCGTGCTTCGCCGGGGCGTAAGCGGAAACCTGACCGTCGGTGTAGACCTTCCAGACCTCGGGTGCCTCCGCCTTCATCGCCATCATCGCAGCGACGAAGGCATCCTTCAGTCCCTGGGGCAGGTTGGCCCGTGTCGAGAACGGGCTGGAGGGGATCAGGGGCGAGGTCCAGATCACGCGTGTCGCGCCTGCCGGAATCATGTTGCGCGCGGTGAGGCGCTGGACGACGCCGGAGGTCTCGTTGACCTGATAGGTCGCCACCCCGTCGAACTGGCCGCGCACCAGCGCCAGGACTGAGTTGTCGTGGCCGCCGGAGAAGACGGTGCCGCCGAAATGGTTCTGCGGATCAAAGCCCTGTTTGCGCAGGAAATAGGACGGGAAGGCGAAGCCCGACGTCGAGTTCGGATCGGCGAAGGCGAAGTTCTTGCCCTTCAGATCCGCAACCGACTTGTAGGGGCTGTCGGCACGAACGACGATGACCGAGTAATAGCCTTCCTGGCCGTTGTTATCGATGTCGCGGAACAGAGGCTGCAGCTTGTCGCCGAGGACACGCCGGCCAAGCGAGTAGACCGCGG
Source organism: Allobosea sp. P1_A7 (assembly GCF_056406775.1). NCBI lineage: Bacteria > Pseudomonadati > Pseudomonadota > Alphaproteobacteria > Hyphomicrobiales > Alloboseaceae > Allobosea > Allobosea sp. P1_A7. The sequence goes on along the minus strand of NZ_JBFTZN010000006.1, from coordinate 32,328 downwards.
GCCCGAAGCGGGCGAACTCGAGCTGGTCGGCCCGCAGTGCCTCGACGAGGCCGGCATAGTCGCTGACCCGATAGAGTTTCACGGGAACGCCGAGCTTGCCTGTGAGATAGTCGATCACTGGCTGGTTGCGGGCGATCGCGCCCGCCTCATGTTCTGCCGACGAGACGCCGAAGCGGATTTCCTTGATGCTCTGGCGCCAGTCGCTCTGGGCCAGCGCGGGAAGGCAGGTGAGGGCGCCAAGGCCGGCAATCATGGTGCGACGTGTGAGCATATCTGGCCCCTGAAACAGTGAGCGTCATTTGCTCAGCGGGACGCGACGGCGCGATTACGGCGGGATGGCGGTTGCGTGACGCGTCGGGCCGCTGTCGCGCACCGAGGCCGAGCCAGGGGCTGGCAGACATGAAAAAGGCCCGGCTTGCGCCGGGCCTCCGTCGTATTCGCRTGAAGCGATRGACTTCGATCAGTAGTCCATACCGCCCATGCCGCCGCCGCCCGGCATAGCCGGCATGGCGTCCTTCTTGGGCAGCCCGGCGATCATCGCCTCGGTGGTGATCAGCAGGCCGGCGACCGAAAGCGCGTCCTGAATCGCCGTGCGCACGACCTTGGTCGAGTCGATGATGCCGGCCTTGACCAGATCGCCATACTCGCCGGTCTGGGCATTGTAGCCGTAGACGTAGTCCTTCGACTCTCTAGCGTGTCGGTGAGAATAATTCTTGTTCTGACCCCAATAGTGTCGGCCGGCCTGTCGCGATCGGGACGGCCGACGTTTGCCGCAATGCAACATACTCTTGACATTAATGTTGCGATGCAAAATACGGCGACCAGTCCCCGGTGGTGGTCTCTTTCACACGATCTTGGGGCGACACGTCCGGCCGTTCCGGCCCATCACTAAAGCGCCACCTAATATAAGGTGCACGGGAGAAGACCATGATCCAGAAGTTCGAGACCCTTCAGAAGGCTTCCAAAGATAACGTCGACGCAGCTTTGAAGGCTTTCGTCGCCACCTCCAAGGGCGTGCAGACCATTACCGTCGAGGCCACCGACTATGCCAAGAAGTCCTTCGAGGCCGGCACCGCCGTGATCGAGAAGCTCGCTGGCGTGAAGACCTTCGACAAGGCTCTCGAGATCCAGGCCGAGTACGTCAAGACCTCATTTGAGGGCGCGGTCGCTCAACTTACAAAGATGGGCGAGCTCTACGCCGCTCTCGCTAAGGACGCCTACAAGCCGGTCGAAGGCATCGTCGCGAAGGCCGCTCCGGCCGCCGCCGCTGCGGTCGCTGCCGCTACGAAGCAGGCCGCCTGATTTCGGCCAGCCGCCGCAAGGCGGCCGCGCTCCCAGTGAGTAGAGTTACGTAGGAAGCCCGGCTGCGGCAGGCTCTATGGAAACCGATTGGAGGCTCTTCGGTTTGACCGGAGCCTCTTTTCATTTTGCGGTACCACTTGAGGTCGGGTCACGATCTGCGAAAGGCCGCAGCAAGAACATTCGACGCACTCTGGCGCGCCGTCGGCAACATCTGCGATCTCGTCATCCCTGCAGAATGCCGAAACCTCTTCAGCTACGCCGGATATGCGTCCAATTAATCGTCCGATGCTATAATATAACAGCGTCACGTCGACGGGCACACAGCGAACAGGGATCGCGCGCGGGTAGGGCAGGCAGCCCGCAAAGCGGCTTCGATACGCCGTCGTTCCAGGAAGGTTCCGCCGGCGGCGGATCAGTCTAGCGGATGATCGATCCCTTGGCGGCCTCGTCGCGATTCGGCAGTCTGACGTTGCAGCGAACGCCGGCAAGTAGGCGATTGGCAGAATTGTCGACAACGAGCCTAATGCGGAAGGTGTCGCTCGCAGCGTCGATCACTGGGTCGACTACGTCGATTTCCGCTGCGACGGTCTGATTCAGCGGGGCATCGAGCGAGAGATCCAGCGACATTCCGGATTTGAGGCGCGTATAGTATTCAGCAGGAACGAAGATGTCGGCATGTAAGATGCCAATTTCGGCAATTGTCATTATGGGCGTCGTATCGCGGACGAATTCTCCGGGATTGAGTTTTATGTCAGTCACAACGCCGTCGACCKGGCTCTTGATCATCTTTAATTGCAGCTGAGCTTCCGAGCGCAGTAACTCCAGTTGAGCGCTTTTTTGATCGAACGTGCCCTTGCGTATGGACAGGAGGTCCTGCGCGATCTTTGTCTCGAATTCGTCGACATCGTTTATTTTGGACCACATGTTTTCGCGAAGCTTTTTCTTTCGAGCAAGCTCACGTTCATTCCATGCCAAGTTGATCTGCGCGGACTCGATCGGCATCGCGTTCTGTGCGCGGTGCCGGTCAAGTTCGACCTGAGCCTCCTCCACCCTGGTGTTTAACTTGGCAACGACGTCGCCCGTCCTAACCAAAGTGCCGCGGTCAATAAACATGGCGTCGATGACGCCAAACACCGAGCTGCCGAGTTGAATCGTTTTCTTTGGTCTGAGAAGGCACGCACTCGATTCATCTGAAGCAATGGCGCTCTGACTAAGCGATGCCAACGATCCGCACGCCGCACCCAAGCAGCCGAAGGCTAATATCAAATGACGTCGCATCACTCCCCCATGCCGTCCGCGCGTGGCTGCCGCAAGCGCCTGGTCTCTTGATCGCACGCGAACCGAATAAGGGGTTCGGAGCGATCGTTATGCCGACGATCTTTGACAAGCATCCTATCGCTTAGGGAACCAACCACAAGAATCCAACACTGATCACTTTTTTTGCCGTCAGCAAGCAGCACGGCCGATATCCTCTTCGGTARCACATTCATCGAATTTGGTGAGGTGGGCGGCGGGGCCAGCGGTTCACAGGTATTCGCAATTGCTTGATCAAGCGGCGCTGGCGGCCCCTCCCTCCCATCGCTGTTCCGATACCGCGCGGCCATCCGCGCGCTTTCCGATCGACCGGAACCGGCCGAGTGACAAGCGTTTGCGCTAAATCAATGACAAGCGTTTGCGCTAACTCAATGATAAGCGGTTGAGCATGTCTAGGTAATAGATCTGGTGGTATGCTGGCTAATCTTATGACCGTCATGCCTGGAAGATCGCCCGAAAATAAATGCGAAGTCCTCTACGAATCGGCTTTCGCATTTCCGAGAGACGTTCTACGGTTAAAAGAATTGTCCGGGGCTGGAGCGCTCACTATGACAAAGAGGCCTTTTTTCGAGAAAAATCTATTCAATAGTTCTGCGTTGGCTACAGTATTCGGCGCGATCGCATCGCAAGGACGCAAGTGGAGGGTGGCAAGACAGCCTTCTCGCGCCGCTCATAAAGGTCGTATTACAGCGCCGCGAAGTCAGAATTTCAATATAGAGGCAGTTGAACCTCGTGTTCTGATGTCATCCGACATCAGCTATATGTTCAATCCACTCGATGTTGGCAATGCCGCCGATGCGGTCGATGGTTTCGACTTGACGTTGCGCGTCGTCAACGATGGCGGCCAGGCCAAACTGGAACTTTATAACAATGAGTCGAGTAGTGTCGTCGGATCGAGCGTTCTCGATGGTGCTGTTACGGTTAATCTCACAGGCGGCGAACTCGACGACAAGCTCACGATCGATCTGTCTCTGCCGGCCGGCGTCAGTCCCGGTGCGCAGAACATCACGGTGCTGTTCGACGGTTTCGACGAGACGGTGCCGTTGCTGTTCGACAATACGGTTGCGATCGCGCCATCGAGCACGAGTGTCTACACTCCCGATCTGCTCCGGGTCGATTTAACCAATGCCGACGCCGTCAGTATTTCGGGGCAGATCGCGACGCACACGGGTCYCGAAGTCAATGCGAAAGACGGCGCCTCCATTGCAGTCCTCTCTGGTGCGGCGATCACGGCGGATGTCGGCGGGCATGTTACGCTCGACGCGTCCCTGATCAAGACAGTGACGGGCGACGCCGACTCGTTTGATTTCCTGCAGATTCATTCGGCTCAGATCAGCGTCACGGATGCTGCCATCACGGCGGGCACGATCGATCTTTACGCTCACATCGATCTAGACGTTACGATCAGCGCGGCCTCGGCTTTCGGTGACTCGCTGAGTTTCAGCGAGGTGCTTCCCATCCTAAACAGCGCCGTGAAGCTGGACGGGGCGACGCTGAATGCGACCGACCCCGACGCAGACCCCGCCAAGGGTGATGTGCAACTGCGTGCGAACTCCGCCGTGACGACCGTACTGACGCGCGGCGGCGATAGCGATCCCGATACCAGCACGGATGCCGGTGTCGCGGTGGCCGTTATCCTCAGTGACGTCAGTGTCGAGATCACAAACAATACCTCGGTCACGGCGCAGGGCGACGTCAGCGTCTCGGCCTCCAATACGGTCAATGCGACGACGACGGCGGACGGCACGCTTGCGAGTTCGGCTGGGGCGATGGTCGCGGTCACGACGATCAGCGGCTCGACTGGAGCTTTGGTCGACCACAGCACGCTTGACGGCGCCTCCATCGCGGTGAGCGCGACGAGCGATCGCCGAGCCACTACGCTGGCGAAAGCGGCGGCAGACGGCTCGACCAAGGGCGGCGCCGGAAACAACAACGAATCCGAGGCGCGGCTCAAGGATCCAAACAAGGACGGCAACACCTCAGATAGCGCCAAGACCGGCGACGGCAGCAGTGTCGACTTCGCGGCGACCGTCGCGGTCAGCGTGCTGACCGGCGACACGACGGCGACCATCAACGCGGCGACCTTGACGTCCGACACGGTGGTCATGGTTTCGAGCAGCGCCAAGGCAATGGTTTCGACCACGGCAGACGGCTCCTTCACCGAGGATTCGGCGCCTGGCGTCGGCGTCGGCGTGGCCGTCGGTGTGCATATCGCCGATGCCAAGGCGGAGATCCTGGGATCCAATTCGATTACCGCTCCGGGCGGACTGGCCGTTTCGGCCACCGTGCCGGAGAGCCATTTCGACGTCACGGCAAAATCCGGCGCGAGCGGGGGAAGCTCCGGCCTCGCCGCTGCAGGCGGGCTTGCGATCAACGTGACGATAGTCGACGCGTCGGCGCGCATTGCTCCGGGTGCGACGATCGATCTGCATGGCGGCAATCTGACACTGACTGCGACATCGGAAACCCACACGGCCGCGACCGCGACCGCGAATGTGGGCGGCGGCGGGAGCACCGGCATCGGCGCATCGATTGCCATCAATTATGCGGAGAACGGCACCAACGCGGTCGTCGCGACAAACGCACAGCTCGATAACGTCAACACCCTCACGCTGGATGCGACGGCGACGCATAAAATGACGACGGCCGCGACCGGCGGCGCCGAGGGCGGCACCGCGATCACGCCGGTGGCCGCCCTGTCGTTTGCAACTTACAGGACCGAGGCCAAAATCGAATCGGACGCCGGCGGCCCGCTGCTGCTGGACGGCGCCTTGTCGTTGACGGCGTCGAATACGACCGACGTGCAGACGACGGCGACCGGTTCGACCGAGAGCTCCGGCAGCGCGGCGATTGGCGCGTCCTTCGGATTGGCGGTCAACACCTCGGCCGGCCTCGCCTCGGTCGATCGCAATGTGATTGCCGGCGGCGCGGTGTCGCTGACCGGGCGCAATCGCGCCAATACCAAGACCTCGTCAAGTGCCTCAGCCTCTGGCTCCGAGGACAAGGGCGGCGGCAATGTCGACAGCCAGGCGTCCACTCAGCGCAGCAGCGGCGATTCGCAAGGCACGTCTCGCGGCGGCAGCGGAACTTCCGGGGCGGGCAGCAATGGCAAGGCCAGCACGTCGGAGGGGCCTGTCGCCGTAGCGGCGGCGGTTACGGTCAACGTCGTCGATTCTGATAGCGGCGCAACGATCGGCGCCGGCCGTCAGATCACGAGCACCGGGGCCGGACTGGCCCTGTTCTCGCAGAACAACACCGACACCGAGGCCAAGGCGACCGGCGAAGCGACGAAGGCCGGCAGCGCGGGCGTTGGGGTCGCAGTGGCGCTCAACACCGTCGACATCGACAACATCGCCGAGATTCAGGTTGGCGCCAGCATCGACACGACCGGCATCTCGGTGAAGGCCGAGATGCTGGACCTGCCGGCGGAAGCGACCGACACCCATACCTCGCTGGTCGAGGCCAAATCGGGCGCAGGCGCCAAGAAAGTCGGTGTTGCCGGCGGCGTCGGCATCAATCTGGTCGATGTCGACACCACGGCGCGGATCGGCGCCAACGCGACGCTGACCCCGCATAACGGGGATGTCGTGGTTCAGGCCGTCTCGACCACCAAGAACAAGGCCGACGTTCTGCCGGAAGCCAAGGCGTCCGGCTCCGACGCCGGCATCGGCGCGTCGGTGGCGTTCCAGGTGATCGACACCACCACGCTCGCCGAAATCATGAGCGGCGGCTCGATGGTCGGCCAGGCCAATGACCTGACGGTCACGGCGACGGCGAGCCATCTCAACGAGACCAACGCGACCCACGGCGCGGCCGGCGACAACCTCGCGATTGGCGGCGCGGTGGCGGTCGCCATCGTCACCAACAGCACAACGGCGCGCATCGAGAGCGGCGGGGCGTATGGCGCGCTGACCGGCTCGATCTTGATCGACGCCAACCACACCAGCACGACCAATTCGCTCGTCAAGGCCGACGTCGAATCCGACAGCGTCGGCATCGGCATCGCAGTCACCGTGAACGTGGTCAACGAGACCGTCGAGGCGAAGCTCGGCCGCTCGCTCACGACGACCGCCGGCTCGGCGACGGTGGCGGCCCATGCGACGGTGGCCGGCAAGGCCGAGGCCACGGCCTCGGCCGGCGGCGGCAAGAACGACGGCGAGGATTCCGACAAGAAGAGCGACGACGCGGTCAATCAGAACGCCAATAAGGGCCAGGATCGAACGGTTCCCAAGGGGGCCGACAGCCAGAGTTCTGGCAACAGCCAGGCGCAAGGGCAATCCGGGACCGGCGCCAGCGGCGTCGGGATTGCGGCTGCCGCAGCGGTCAATGCCGCGACGGTGAATGTGACGGCGCAGATCAGCAATGGCGCGGATGTCACCGCGTCCGGTCCGGTGGTGGTGCGTTCGCTGGCGAGCGTCGACGAAAATGCGCAGGCGGTCGCCACCGCGGTCGACTTCTCCAAGGGCAACGTCAATATCGGCGCCGCGGTCGGCCTCAATATCGCGACCTTGAACAACCGCGCCCTGATCGGCGCGGGCTCGGCCGTCACCGGCAGCGGCATCACGATCGAGGCGGTCACGCCGCTCGGCCAGCGCAACGACTACAGCGCCAGCGCCTATGCGGCCGGCGGCAACAAGAGCGGCAGCGTCGCAGGCTCGGCCGTGCTGGCGCTGAACGTCGTCACGGCGACAACGGTTGCGCGCAGCGACGACAATACCGACCTCAACGCGACGGGCGGCGACATCAGCGTCACGGCGCGCCACAGCATGGCCGTCGGCGCGGTCGCGGCTTCGGGCGGCGTCTCGCTCGACGGCGTCGCCTTCGGCGCCRCCGCCGCGATGAATCTGATCAATGTCGGCGACGACAGCAACAATGCCTTCGACACCGGCACCTTCGCGAGCATCGGCAATGGCGAGACCGCCGTGTCCGGAGCTTCGGCACAGGCAATCGGCGCCATCTCCGTTTCGGCGACCACGACGATCACCCATCTCGACGTGCTCGATCTGCCGACGGCGATCAACGACAACGGCGTTGATGATCCCGGCTTCGGGCTGACTTCACTGGCCGTTGCCGCGGGCGCCAGCTCCGGCAATGCGGCGGTGGCAGGCTCGGCCTCGATCAACGTCATCACGTCGAACACGCGCGCCTATATCGATGACGATGTGTCGGTGCCGGATTCCGGCTCGATTTCGGTCGCGGCTGTCGACACCCTGAACCTGTTTTCGCTGGCCGGCTCGGTTAGCATCAGCGCCGACGGCGTCGGCATCGGCGCGGGGCTCGATCTCGCGGTCATCAACAAGAACACGCGCGCCTATATCGGCGCTGGAGCCGATCTCCACAGCGACGGCGATCTTTCGATCACGGCGAATTCGACCGAGACCATCACCTCGGTCGCCGCCAATGGCGGCGTCAGCGCGAGCTCGGTCGGCATGGCAGTGTCGGCGACCGTCGTGGTGGTGGACACCAAGACCTTCGCCGGCGTGAACGACGGAACGTCGGGCGACTATGCCGCACTGACGGCCGGCGGCAACGTCACCATCCACGCCCAGGGCGACCTGACCTTGAAGGGCATTGGCGGTTCGATCGCTGTCGGCAGCTCGGCCGGCATCGGCGGGTCGAACCAGACCTTCGTCCACACGGACACTGTCGAGGCGGCGATCGGCGATTATGCGCGCGTGAGCTCCTCCGGCAGCGGCGCCACGACCGGCGTCGAGGTCTCGGCCGATTCCAACGAGACCGTCATCGGAATCTCGGCGGCTGGCGGAGCAGCGTCGAACGTTGCCGTCTCGGGGTCGGCGACCGTCAATCTGTTCGATGAGACGACGACCGCGCGCGTCGGCAGGGGCGCGCATATCACGACCTCCAACCCGTCGGGTTCACCGGATCTTACGGTGAAGGCGGAGGACGTCACGACGCTGGTTTCGGTTGCGGGCTCGCTCGCAGCGTCGGGTTCCGTCGCGGTCGGCGTTGGCGTCGACGTCGCGACCTTCGGCAAGACCACCAAGGCTTATATCGATTCCGGCGTCGTCACCTCGATCGACGGCGATATCATCGTCGATGCGAATGCCGTCGAGGATGTGACCTCGGTGGCCTTCGGCGTCTCGGCGACCGGCAATATCGGCGTCTCGGCCGATGGCAGCGTCCAGGTGTTCAGCAATACGACCCGCGCCTTCATCGGCGATGAGGACGGCATCGGCAGCCTCGGCGCCGGTGACGTGCACGCGAGCGGCTCGATCGCCATCATCGCGAATGATTCCACCGAGGTCGACAAGGTCATCGCCTCGGCGGCCTTCGCCGGGACCGGCGGCATCACCGCCGCGGCCGGCGTCACCGTCTCGAACAAGACGACCGAGGCCTATATCGGCAAGGGCGCCAAGGTTTCCGGCGACGGCAATTCGGCCGTTGCGACACCGACCGGGGCCTTCGATCTCAACGCGACCGTCGCAGGCCCCGAGCAAGCCTACGATCCCGACGCGGCCGACAACAGCGGCGCCGCCGGCATCGAGGCGCAGGGCTCGGCGAATGCGAGCGCCGGGGATCTTGCGAGCGCTGGCGAAGTTTCGCCGCCGACGCCGGTCGGCAGCGGCGATGGCACGACTTCGGTGAACGGGGCACCGGGCAGCATCAGCAACCCGAATCTCGGGCAGAACGTGCGCCTGACGCCGACGAAGGGCACGGCGCAGGGCGTCATCGTCGCYGCGACCAGCAATGACGACATCGAGAGCTATTCCTTCGGCGTCGCCGGAGGCGGAACCTTCGCGGTCGCAGTGGCGGCGTCGGTCAACGTCATCAACGCGACGACGACAGCCTATATCGACGACGGCGCGGTGGTCTCCTCGGCGAACAGCGACGTGATCGTGGTCTCCGGCAACGATTTCCGTCATACGGCGGCAGCCGCCGCCGTGGCGGTGGCAGGCACGGCGGCGATCGCGCCCGGCGTCGATGTCACGACCAGCGACAACCATACCAAAGCCGAAATCCGCGGCGCCAGCGTCACGGCCGGCAATGATGTCCGGGTCAGCGCGAAAGCGGCTGAAGACATCCTGCTCGTCGGCGTCGGCATCGGCGGTGGAACGGTGGGCGTCGGCGGCGGCGTCAACGTTCTGTCCTYGAACGCCGAAACGGCTGCCACCGTCGGCGGTACGGTGCGGGCCGACGGCGACGTCGTCGTGCATGCGCAGGACGACACCAGCCTGATGCTGATCGATGGCGGTCTCGGTGTCGGCTATGTCGGCGTCGGCTTCGGTGTCGGCGTCGTGGTCGTTGACAAGCACACATCGGCGATCATCGCGGACGGCGCGGATGTCACGGCCCTCGGCCAAGGGACGGGTGAGAGCGTCGTCAACGGAACCATCAGCGGCTCGACCTTCAACACGGCCGAGGCGCATGGCGTCATCGTCGATGCGGCCTCGAGCGAAGACCTGTTCCATATGGCGATCGCGGGCGGCGGCGGCTTCGYCGGCGMTGCRGGCTCGATCACCGTCGATCTGATCAGTTCGCAGACCAAGGCGCGCATCGGCAATGCCGATATCAACAAGAACGACAACGCTCTCGCCTCGTCGGCTCAGGATGTGTTCGTCAATGCGGCCAATCGGGCGACGATCGAGACCTATACGCTGGGCGTCGCCGGCGGCTTCGTCGGCATCGGCGGTTCGGTCGATGTCGGCACGCTGAACAACAATACCAGTGCGCTGATCGATAACGGCGCCGATGTCCACGCGCGCGACGACATCAATGTCAATTCGGTCGCCTATAAGGCCCTCGACGGCATTGTCATCAGCGCCGGCGGCGGCTTCGTCGGCGTTGCCGGCTCGATCTCGGTGTGGTCGATCGGCACGCAGCTCGACAGCGAGTACAAGGACAAGAAGAACGATGGCTCGTCGAGCCCGTCGCAAGACTCGCTTGCCGGCGGGTCGGACAATGTCAGCGACGAGGCGGACACCCAGGCGACCGAGACGCGCAACAGCAGCATGAGCCATGTCTCGGCCCTGAAGAACGTGCAGGGCGGCAAGACCGGCGAGCGCATCCAGGGCGGCACGACCAGCGCCAGCGGTTTCGTCAATACGAGCAAGGCGGCGACGACCGACTTCTCGAGCCAGATCAGCGCGGCCCCGCCGGTCATCGGCACCTCGGCGATCATCGCCAATGGCAGCGCGACGACGGCAGATGGCGATATCGGCGTGCGCGCCGCTGAAACCGTCGACGTCGATACGACGACAGGCGGCATCGGCGGCGGCGCGGTTGGCGCGGCGGCCGGCATCAGCGTCCTCAACCTGGCGACGAACGTCACGGCCGCGGGCGGCGGCATCATGTCGGCCGGCGGCACCATCGTCATTCACAGCGAGATGCGCGAGACGATCGAGGTCGACGCCTTCGCGGTCGGTGCGGGCGCCGTCGGCCTCGGAGCCGGCGTCGCGGTGATCAATAATTCGAGCACCAACACCGCCATGCTGAGCGATGGCGGCATCATCGTAAAGGCCGCTTCTGTCGAGATCAGTGCGACGACGGTGCAGACGGCAACGCATCTGTTCGGCGGCCAGTTCACCGGCGGCGCCGCCGGCATCGGTGCCGTGTGGGTCGATGCCACCTTCGCCGGCTCCACCACCGCGAAAGTCGGCGTCGACGCAGAGGTCGGGCAGACGGGCACGGTCGGCAGCCTGCAGATCACCGCGGATTCGACCGTCGATGTCGAAGCCACGGTGGTCGGCGTCAGTGGCGGCGCGGGCATTGCCGTGGGCGCCAATTTCGGCTTCGTCGAGGTTCATCCGGTTGTGACGGCGAAGATCGACGACGGCGCCGCGGTGACGACATCGGGTGCCATCAATGTCGATGCGGATACGCATCATGACGCTTCGGCGACGGTGACCGGCGCTTCGGTCGCCGGTGGCGTCGGTGTCGCGCTGAGCTGGACGAGCGTCACCATCGATCCGACGGTGACGAGCGCGCTCGGCCTCAACGCGGTGGCGCGCTCGAACAACGCTGGCGTGAACTTCCGCGCGCGCCACAACGCCTCGCAGAACGACAGCGAGAAGAAGGCCTACGCCTCGGCGATCGCGGCCGGCGGCGGTATCGGCATCGGTGCCGGCGCGGGCGGCCGCGCCGAGGCGATCAATTCGGCGACGGTCAGCGCGACCGGAGCAACCGGTTCCCACGTCGTTGCGGTGGGGGCGAGCGGCTTCCTCTCCATTAACATCGGCTCCGCTGAGGGCCGGGCCTCCGGCGGTTCCGGCTCGCTCGGCGGCTCGATCGCCTTCATGAGCTCGACCGCCAAGGCGCAGGGCGCGAGCACGGCTTCGTTCGACGGCACGGCGGGCGACAGCAACGGGCAGAATTCGCTGGCGATCAGCGCCAATGCGCAGCGCAGCGCGGTGGCCAGCGACTTCGTCATCTCGCTCGGCGGCGTCTTTGGCGGCGCTGCAGCGCTCGGCGAAGCGCTTGCCGGCGGCAATACGCTCGCCACGCTCGGCGCCAATGCCAGCATCGACATCRGCGGCGACCTGTCGGTGATCACGGCGACGACCGATTTTGCCAAGGCCAAGGTCGAAGGCGGGGCGGGCGGTTTCATCGGCGGCGCGCTGCTGGAATCCCATGCCGAGGTCGGCGGCAAGTCCGAGGCTTCCATCGTGACCGGCGCCGAGGTGCTGGGAGCGGCCAACGTCAAGGTCGAGGGCAATGGCTCGAGCACGGGCGCTGCGACGACGACGACCGCGACCGGCGGTGCGGTTTCGGCCGGCGGCGCGAAGGCGCGCGTCGATGTCAAGCCGACCGTTAACGCGCTGGTCGGCGAGAATGTCTCGATCACCGGCGTCGGCGGCTTCGTGCGGGTGAAGGCCGATCTGTCGCAAAGCGAGGGCGATGCCACCGCCGCGGTCTATGGCGGCGGCCTGGCTCAGATCGGCGGCTCGAGCGCCAACGGGACGATCGACCCGACGGTGGCCGCTTCGATCGGAAAGAATGCGCATATCGATGCGGGCGGCAGCGTCATCGTCTCGGCGGCGTCGCGCCGGACCGACAACAGCGCGGCTTTCGGCGACACGTTCAACGCCGGCACGTCGGGTACCAATCCGACCGAGTACGGCAACGACGTCATCTTCTTCAAAAGCCACGGCCTGGCGACGGGCGACTCCGTCGTCTACCGCAGGAATGGCAACCCGGCGATCACGACGGCCGGCGGCGGAACGCTRACCGATGGCCGCGAATACACGGTCCTCGTGCGCGACGATAACACCCTGACGCTCGGCAATCAGTTCGACGGCGACGAGGTCGAAGCGCTGCAGCTGTTCTACCTGAGCGGAGATGTGCAGGAGGGTGTCGACAGCGATCGCGACATGATCCGCTTCTCGACGCCACATAAATTCGTCACCGGCGACGCGGTGCGCTACGACACCGGGCTTGGGCTGACCACGATCGGCATCGCCGAGGGGACGTATTACGTCCGCGTCGTCGACGACTATGCGGTGCAGCTCTTCGCCACCAAGGCGGAGGCGCAAGCCGCGCCGGCCCAGTTCGGCGTGGGATCTGTGGCGTCCAACCGCATCGATATCGGCGGCTTCGCGGATGGCGATCGCGTCACCTATCGCGATCCCGAGCCGGTGACGTTCCGCGCCAGCGGCGTCGACGCCGATCTCACGAACAACCTGCCGAACGGCAGCTATACGGCCGACGGCAATACGATCTTCATCGGCCCCAATAGCTTCAACAACGGCGAGAAGATCATCTATCGTACCGATGGCGCGCCGATTTCGGGGCTGGCGAACAATGGCGTCTACTACATCATCAAGGACAATGCCGACCCGCAGCGGATCAAGCTGGCGCTGACGCTCGATGCGACCGATCCGGACGACGGCGACGACGATGTTCCGATCACGCCGATCGCCATCTCGGGCAGCAACACCACCGCCGAAAGCAATGCCAACAAGGTCAAGCATTGGCTGACGCGGCCCGGCCTCGGCGAACTGGTGGACGGCACCACCTATGTGGTGATCAATTCGGGAGCGGGCGGCTTCCAACTGTCGGCGCCGGGTTCGGCGACCCCACTCGACCTCTCGGATATCGGCAGGAGCGGCTTGTTCAGCCTGTCGAAGGCCGGCCTCAACATCGCAGCCGCCTCGGGCAGYAATCCGCATGAGCTGGTCATCGACATGACCGGCGGCTCGGGTAGCCAGATCCTCTACGGGGCGGGCGACATCTCGCTGCGCGTGATYGCGCCGCCGGCCGGCGACGGCACCTCCTCGGTCTCCGCTAAGGGCGGCGGCGGCGGCGGCCTGGCGATCGGCTTCCCGAGTTCGTCGATCGTGGCGACTCCGAGCATCACCGCGAATATCGGGGCCGATCTCGTGATCGCCGGCGACGATGTCGAGGTGACGAGCTACGCGCAGGGCAAGGTCACGGCCTATACTGAAAACGCCGGCGGCGGCTTCATCCAGATCGGCACCACCGATGCGACCGCGAAATACAATGCCGAGAACAACGCCTTCATCGGCAATGATTCCGGCATGGACGGCACCGGCGTCGACATCGTGGCCCAAGGCGACGTGTTCGTCACGGCGCGGACCGACGCCGATGTCGCCTCGCGCGCACGTTCGGTCGGCGGCGGCTTCCTGGCATTTGCGGATTCCGACTCGCATGGCGCGATCGATCAAGGCGCCGCAGGCGCGGCGGCGGTGATCGGCAACAATGCCAACGTCGAAGGACGCGGCATCGCGGTCAATGCAGGCTATGACGCGGCGCGCCTGAGCGTGACGGCGCGCAGCGAGGCCGGCGGCTTTACCGGCACCTCGGTCGCCGATGCCTATGACAATAGCGGCCTGGCGGCCACCGTCCGCATCGGCGGGGGTGCGAAGGTGGACGGGCGCGAGGGCGTCGACCTGCGCGTTCTCAACTTCAACATCTACGACAAGGGCGGGGCGGTCGACGCCAGCGCCTCGTTCTATGGCCTCAGCATCCCGGTCGATGACGACCATGAAGACGGCACGCTCGCCAGCAACATCGTCACCGACGACAACGCGCTGATCATCGCGGCGCCGCGCATTCCGGGCGACACGGCGCTCGACATCACCGATCTCGGCGCGCTGCCTTCGCTGGCGCTGGTGTCGGAGATCAACAGCCCGCGCGGCGGCATGGTCACGACCTGGAACGCCGATGTGGTGCTGCAGAGCGGCCCGAGCCCAACCCTTGTCGTCGACAGTGCCGGCAAGATCGTCAAGGCTGTGAACGTCACCGTCGACGGCGGTCATGGCGTCGATTATCAGACCAATGCGGGTTCCTTCAGCGTTGACGACATCATCAACGACGACCGCGGTCAGGCGATGTTCAAGTCGAGCGGCGGCGCGATTAGCGAGACGGCCGGCGCATTCCCGCTGTTTACCTTCCTCGACACCTATCGCGACGTGACGCTGACGAACGAGTCCGACCGGACGATGATCGTCAATGATATCGACGTCATCAACCGGACCGCGACGACGCCGGCGCATGAGGTCTTCATCCGCATCCCGACCGATATCGGCTTCGAATTCGACGTCACGCATGATTTCAAGCCGACTGTCGTCACCGTCGAGAATACGCGGCTCTCGGGCGGCGCGCCGGATATCCAGTTCGCCGGCGAAGTCGACAATCCGATCGGCATCACGCTGATCACCAACCAGCTCGGCAATATCTATTCGGTCGATGGCGGCGTGGTCCGCACCGATACCTTTGCGATCTTCGCCGCGACGGGCAGCGTCGGCACCGACGATGCTCATCGCCTGCGCCTGGAAATCGTCGAGAGCAATGACGGGCCGACCGGCGATGACCGCTATCGCCGGGTCGATGCCGCGCAAAATATCTATCTCGACGTTCGCGGCCTGCAACGCCGCGCGCTTGCCGGGGCTGAGACCGCCGACAGCGGCTTCACCACCGATATCGACCGGCTGCAGGCTGGCGGCGACGTCAATATCCGCATCCAGCACGGCAAGGATCAAACGACTCTGACGACAGTCGACTATCAGATCGAGGTCGACCAGAGCGCCGTGGTGATCGCTCCGACCCCGTCGGCGATCGATACCGTGCACACGCATTTCCGCTCGACCAACGAGCCAGGCGCGGTGACGCAAGCGTTCCCGCTCGGTGTGTTCGGCACCGGCAACGCCGATACCAACGTCACCTACCTGGTCGGTCAGGCCTCTGACACTGCCAAGCGGATCATCGCGGGCAACGACATCGATGTGCTCGGTCCGACCAGCGGGGCGCTGACCCATTTCACCGCCTTCAGCAACATCCTGGCGCTCGGCAATATCGACGTCATCACCAATGGCGACATCACGCTGACCGAAGTGACCGGCGACCTGCGCGTCGGGCGCATCGCCTCGATCGGCCGCGACGTCAATCTCCATTCGCCGCGGCGCATTCTCGATGCGCTCAGCGGCACGCAGAACACCGGCGATCAGGGCATTGGCGTCGACGCCGACGTCACCGGCCGCAACATCACGATGACGGCCGGCGACAACGGGATCGGCGACGTGGAAGGCCAGGGCGGCATCGGCACGCCCAGCAACTTCCTCGAAATCAACGTCGATGTGCTGAACGGCGCCGGGTCAGATTTCGGCGTGCTGCGCGCATTCGACACGGCGTCGGGCTTCAATACCGAGGGCATCTTCCTGACCGAGGTGCTGCGCGCGGGCGATGTCGCGGCGGTTCTCGGCACTGAGACCGCCGGCGACCTGAAGGTGCATACGGTCGACACCAAGGGCGACGTCACGCTGGCGACGCAGAACGGCTCGATCGTCGATGCACGCAACAATGGCGCCGGCGACGATGCGGCCGATGTCTTCGGCAATACGATCAACCTGTTCGCGCAGGGCGGCGGCATCGGCAGCTCGGCCGGCGCACCGATCGACAATCCGCAGGCGAACGGCAACAACGACCTCGAGATCGACACGCAATTCTACGCGCCGGGCACCATCGGCGCGCGTGCGAGGGGCGACATCTACGTCACGGAGGTCGACGAAGCGGCCGATATCGTGCTGCTTCAGTCGAGCGGCGGCAATATCCGCGTCACGGTCCGCGAAACGGCCGTGCTCGGCGAGGATCTGAACCTGCTGCATTCCGGCTCGGTGCTGTTCCTGCAGGACCAGCCGGAGGCCGTATCGCAGGGCTTCATCAACGCGCAGAACGGTTCGATCCTGCTGCGGGTCGGCGACAATGTGAATACGGATGCGAATGCGCGCATCGCCGCGGGGCGGAACGTCGATATCTATGGCGACTTCGCGCGCACGACCGGGCCGGTCTTCGATCTCGGCGATCCGGGCTACGGCACGATCATGCATCTTGCCGGCGAGATCACCTCGGGCCCGAACAGCACCTATCTGACAYGGATCTTCGGCAATGCCGATGCCGACACGATCAATTTCGACCAGACCTATCTCGGCGGCCTGACACGCGCCTTCGGCAGCAACACGCCGACGCCGGCGGGTGGCTTCGCGCCGCTCGGCGACGACGAGGATCTGTTCAACGTCAACCAGCTGCAGACGATGAATGTCGCCGGTGGCGACACGCTGACGCTCGATGGCCAGTCGGCGACCGATTTCTACTTCATCAGGACGACCGGATCACAGGGCGCCCAGCGCGACTATGTGATCAATGTGCTCGACTCAGGCGCAGCCGACGACGGCGTCGACATCCTCTCCGTCTACGGCGCCGATAGCACGCTCAACGGCAAGTCCGGACCGAATGCACCCTATCCGACGGACGACATCTTCTTGCTGCGGCGGACGACGGCGCTGCCCGGCAGCGAGACCGCGGCCCGCAACGCCCTGTATCAGGACAGCTCGGCGTTCGTCGCGCTCCTGCACGGCTCGCTGACGCAGACGCAGACCAGCGACCCCTCCGGCGATGCGAGCCTGCGGCCGCAAAGCGTCCAGCGTGTCAACTACGACGCGGCCATCAACGGGCGCCTGCAAGTCTTCGGCTTGGGCGGCAACGACTACTTCGCCTCGGACGACAACGCCGCCATCACCACGCTCGACGGCGGCCTGGGCGACGACACGTTCCAGATCGGCCAGCTCTACGGCTTGCAACGCGATGCGAGCGAGCATCTCTCGGCGCCTGTCGGCAACACCTTCGGCGGCTCACTGTCGCCGAACGATGTATTCGGCACCGTCGCGACGACGCGCGGCTGGCTCAGCCGCGGCAACAGCGAAGCGCTGGTCGCCGTCGGCGGCTCGGGCGATGATACCTTCACGGTCTACAGCAACCAGGCGGCGACGCGCCTGGAGGGCAATGATGGCAACGACCTGTTCGTCGTCCGCGCCTTTGCGCTCGCCGAAACCACGCCGGCGGGCGAGATCGACTGGATCGATCCGGTTGCGCAGATCGCTCGGCCGAAACTGACCAGCGGCTTCTCGACCGCAGCTGAAACCGACATCCGGACCGGCTCCGGCAACAACCAGGTCCAGTACAACATCAACGCGCCGGTCTCGATCGACGGCGGCAACGGCTTCGACAAGGTCGTCGTTCTCGGCACCGAATTCGCCGACCATATCGTGGTGACAGAAAAGGGCGTCTTTGGCGGTGGTCTGACGGTCAGCTACGCCAATGTCGAAGTGCTCGAGATCGATACGCTCGAGGGCGACGACACGATCGATATCCTCAGCACCGCCCCTGGCATGGCGACCCGTGTCATTGGCGGCCTCGGCAGCGATTCGTTCAGCGTTGCAGGCGACGTGACGGGCGACGTGTTCTCCCGCGATATCGAGGGAACCAGCGGCACCATCAATCATGACGTGCGCTCGCTCGGTGGCGACTATGACGGCAAGTCCGTGCCCGGCATCGACGTCACGGTCGCGCGCGGCAATCAAGGCCAGGTCATCATCGACGAGAGCGGCGGCATCAGCGACGGCTTTACCGATGTCCGCGAAGGCGGCGTTGCCGACAGCTACCGCGTCTATCTCGCGCAGGCGCCGACCTCGAACGTCTACGTCACCATCTCGGTCACGGATTCGCCGCAGGACGAGCAGGTGGCCTCGCTCCCGGATGGCGATCCGCGTCGGTCGCGGCCGCTGACCAGCGGCGAGACCGTGGTTCTTTCCGAAGTGCCGCCCATCATCCCGGCGGTCGATTACGATCGGCACATCATCCTCAATGGCGTCCCCATCGATGTGCCGAAGCACTCGATCGTGATGGTGTTCACCCCAGCCGCCTGGGACAAGAACCACGCGCAGACGGTCAGCGTCTCGGCGCTGGACGACGATCGCGCCGAAGGCGATCGCGTCATCGTCGCCAGCACCTCGGTGCTGAGTGCCGATGCGAACTTCGACCATGCGGTCGTGCGCAATGTGGAAGTCACGGTGCACGACAACGACCAGCCAGACATCGTCGTCACCGAGCTCGATCTGACGACGCCGGCGGGCACGGTCTACGGCTATGCGACGGACCTCAATAGCCAGGTCCTCGAGGGCGCGACGGCGGCGCAAGAGGTCATCGATCTCTATGCGATCCAGCTTGCGACCGCGCCGGCGGCCGGTGAGACGGTCACCATCCGGATCAACCTGTCGGACAGCCAGGTTCGCCTGTCGAGCTCCGACAGCCGGTTCCAGATCGTGCAGGAAGCCAACGGCTTCGGGCCGGGCATCTACACCGCCACGTTCAACGACACCAACTGGAACCAGCCGATCATCGTCGAGGCGCATGCGCGCTATGACGCTGAGCCGGAAGATACGCACAACACTGCGATCATCCACACGATCGACGTGGTTGCGACGACGGATGCAAGCTACGACGCGGCCGCCGGCCCGCTGTCGGACAAGCGGATCGACGTCCGCGTCTATGACGACGAGAATCCGGGCGTGTTCCTCCAGGAAAGCGCCGGCAAGACGCTCGTCGTGGCCGGCGATACCGTCAACGGTCCAGGGCCGGGCGATTCCTACACAATCCGCCTGACCAAGCAGCCGACCGACGAGGTCAAGATCGCGCTGCTGACGGACGGGCAGACCAACATCCAGGTCGGCGGGCAGATCTCCTACGAGGCTATCGGCCGCGTCACGCCGTCCGAGCTGTTCAACGGCTTCGTCTCGATCAACGGTGCCACGGTTCAGCTGGCGCCGGGCTCGGAGCTGATGAACTTCCTGACCATGGGCTTCGCGCCGGGTCAGTTGATCCATATCAGCGGTGCCGGCGCGCTCAATGGCGACTACACGATCGCGGCCGGCGCCGGATCGGTGACCGCCAGCACGATCACGCTGACGAGCCCGATCGGCATAAGCGGTCCGCTGTCCGGCGTCTCGATCAGCCGACTGATCTCGCATGGCATCTTCACCGGCGACGTCAGCTATGACTTTGCGAGCGGCAACGTCACCCGCACGGATGGCGGCAGCTGGTTGGACAACGGCTTCTTCGAAGGTCAGCTGATCAAGATCGGGGCGGACCCCGATCTCTATAAGATCGAGTCGTTCTCCAGCGCCAATGGCGGCGTACTGAACGTCATGACGCTCACTGCCAGGGACAAGCCGGCTGCGCTTGCCGGCGTGACGACATTCACGCAATGGGCCGCCGTCGCCCATTTCAGCACTGTAAACTGGGACGACCAGCTGACAGTGAATGTCGTCGCTGATCCGTTCTTCGATCTGGCGCCGGGGCGCGAGAACCTGAAGATCTTCTCCAAGCCCGATCATCTTCTGAGCGGCATTCGCGGCCCACTGGCGATCGAGGGCGGCACCACCGCGGCCGATCGCTCGCTGAAGGCGGCCGTGCTGTTGCCGKGAGAAGGCAATGCGCCGTTTTTCCAGATCGCGCTGCAGCCGCCTGAGAAGTTCCAGATCGACACGCTGAACATCTACAACGATGGCAGCGCCGAGAATCTGTCTGGAACGCTGACGTCGACGGCATTGACCGGTTTCAATATGGGACCGGACCTCGTGTTCCCGGTTCCTCCGGGCGGCCTGCCCTTCGGCGAGCCCTCGACCTTCCCGGGCGGCATCAGCTACGGCTCGATCGTCGTCGATCCGGTGACGGGGCAAATCAATCAGGGCAATACCGAGAGCACCGTCGAAGTCGTCAATGTCCTGCTCGGCCAGGGCAATGACCGGCTCGATATCCTCAGCACGCTGGTGCCGGGACCGGATCACAACGCTGACGGCAGCCTTGGCTCGGTCGCGGCGCATGGCGGCATCACGACGGTCCATGGCGGCGGCAATGCGCTGATCTCCCGCAGCGGCGCCTTCGACGTCGCGCCGGGCGCGATCACCCGCGTCGATGGCCTGTCCTGGATCAAGGCCGGTTTCGCGGTCGGTCAGCAAATCACCCTGACAGGCGATTTTGCTGGCTCCTACACGGTGACGGGCTTTGCCGACTCGGCTAACGGACCCGGAAGCACGCTGCTCCTCAGCGGCCCGGCGAGTAGCGTGGCCTTGACGGCCGCGACCAACGCGAATCTCACGGTCGCGGTCCGCGATTGGCTCAGCACCACCGGCGACTTCCAGCTGTTGGCCGACCGGATCATCCGCAAGGATGGCCTGTCGTGGCAGAGCCCGGGCTTCGCCATCGGACAATCGGTGTCGATCACTGGCGTCACCGGCACCCGAGTCATTCTCGGCTTCGACAATTCCGCCTTCGGTGACGGCACCGCACTGCTGCTCGGCGGGCCGGCACTGGCGCCGGCCGCCAACCTCGCCGGCACGGTGGCGGTCACGGATCGCTATGCGATCGATCACGTGCGCGTCGGCGGCGACACCATCATCGTCACCGGCGGCGCCGGTCCGACCTCTCCGCTGGTCGTCTATGGCGACACCTCGCAGGATGGCGTCTGGTATGCGGGCAATCCGCATGCGCTCGCGCTGCGCGACTTCGGTCCGAAGCCGACGCCTCACGAGGACGGGATCGCTGTCAGCAAGATGGCGGCGAGCATTGATCCCGTGACGCTGCAGACGATCGGCCAGATCGTGCGGACCTCCGGCTCCTGGGTCGGCTCCGGCTTTACGGTCGGCGCGCAGATTCTCGTCGACGGCAAGCTGGTCGGCCTGGTCCGCAACGTCACCGCGACGACGCTGACGCTGATCGATCTCACCGCCGACTTCACGGCGATGACCAATGGCGCGCACGACGTCGCGGCGAAGAACCGCATCGGCAACGGCACTGATCATTTCATCTTCCCGCTCGCCAACCCGTTCAAGCTGTCGGGCAACGACATCATCGACGCGTCGGCCCTGTTTGCCGGCACGCCGGTCGGCAACCTGCCGTCGGTCGGGCTCACGGCCTATGGCGGCGCCGGCGATGATCTCATCATCGGCAGCCAGACKGGCGATCACCTGGCGGGCGGCTCCGGTCGCGACACGATCATCGGCAACCGCGGCGTCGATCACATCTATGGCGACTCCGGCGTCAATGTCGACGTGATTACCCGCCTGCTGTCGATCCCGAGCATCAATGCGAGCGTGACGCCGAACCGTGACAACCTCGCGGCTTCGACCGATGAGCTCTATGGCGATGCCCGCGGTTCGGTGCAGACTGACATCTACGGCAATTTCGACGATGCGATCTTCGGCGATCATGGCCGAATCGATCAGGATGTGAGCGGCGCGCGGGATACGACGAAGCCGATTCCGGCGAAGCTGCAAGGCATTCAGACGACGCTCTCCGCGCGACTGGTGCAATCGCTGGAGACCCAGAACGGCGCCAGCGACATTATCTACGGCAATGGCGGTCAGGACATCCTGATCGGCGGCACCGGCGATGACGCGATCGACGGCGGCAGCGGCGTCGACTTGATCTTCGGCGATCATGCCTCGCTCGATCGCTGGGGCCACCTCGACAACTTCGCGAGCCCGCGCTTCCAGGCGCTGAGCGGCACGCAGATCTATGCGACGACCGGCGCCAATACGGGCAGCGATCTGACCAACGGCGTCGCGCAGCTCGATCCGCGCGGCAATCTGGAGCCGCGTGTCAAGGCGGTGTGGGGGCCGGTCTGGGGAGACTACGTCGTCACGCTGGTCGGCCACAGCGCCAGCGCAGAGGCGAACATCACGGCCTATCGCGGCAACGACTACATCGCGGGCGGCGCCGACGACGACACCATCTTCGGTGCGCTTGGCAGCGACGTGGTGCAGGGTGACGGCTCCATCGACTACATCTCGCGCAGCCAGCGCGATGCCTCGGACCTCACCGGCTTCGTCTCGACGCTGGGTCGCGTCGGTGCGTTCCGGACGCCGAGCGCCAGCGATCCGGTCGGGCCGCTCACCTGGTTTGCCTCGGTCGATCGCGCCAGCGACGGTCACGATTATATCGAAGCGGGCGGCGGCAACGACGTCGTCTTCGGCAACCAAGGCCAGGACGACATCATCGGCGGCAGCTCGAACCTCTATGGCATGACGGACGGCGTGACGCTCGTGCGCGACACCAATCGGGACAAGCGCCCGGATGGGTCAGACCTGCTGTTCGGCGGCTCGGGAACCCACATCCTGCGCTCGGATATCGGCGACGCGGCAATCGCGGCGAACACCAATCTCATCACGCCGACGCCGGCCGGCCACGCCAACGATTCCGACATGATCCTCGGCGACAACGGCGACATCTTCCGCCTGGTCGGCGTCAACAATACGCCGCACGCCACGCCGACGTTCCTGACGTTCAACTACGACGACTATACAAGCGCTCTGCCGGCGGCGCAGCAGACGCACATCGTCGTGCGGGCTGCGCGCCTCATCGACTACACGCCAGGCGGCGTCGACTATAATCCAGTCGGCTTTGCCACCGACATCGGAGCGCGGGATGAGGTGCACGGCGAGTCCGGCGACGATTTCATCTACGGCATGGTGGGTGACGATGCCTTGTACGGCGACGGGCAGGACGACGACATCATCGGCGGCTATGGCAATGACTGGATCTCCGGCGGCGCCGGCGATGATGGTGTGATCGGCGACGACGGCCGCATTTTCACCAGCCGCAACAGCCTCAGCGCCGATCCGGCCAACCCGGGCTACCTCGTCAGCCTCGGCGAGTCGCTTTACGGCATCGTGCCGCTGCGCCAGGTCGATACCGACCTGAAGAACATCAACGGGGATGTGCTGAACGAGTTCATCTATACTCCCGGCAATATCCAAACCGCGACGATCAATCTCAGCGGCGCGCTGAAGAAGACGGTCGACATCACGCCGTTCAGCTCCGACCCGACATGGGACGGCTCGACCGATGAGTTCGGCATCGCGGGCGGGCGCGGGGTGGGCGTCTCGACGCATCACTATGACGACATCATCTTCGGCGGTCTCGGCAGCGACTGGCTGCATGGCGGCTCCGGCGATGACGCCATTTCGGGGGCGGAGGCCCTCCCGATCGCGGCGGCTGGTATTCCGGACGCCGTCCAGCCAGCGAGCGTTGCCGGTATCCCGGGCGTCGTCGCGGTGACGGATCTGGTGATCTCGGGCTTCGACCGGCCCTACAATCCGGGTAACATTCTCGGCTTCGAGCCGGTCGATGCCGACGGGCAACACAGTGAGCACCGCACGCGCGTCGGCGAGTTCGCGCTCTACGACGAGTACAACCCGCTGCGTCGGATCGTGCTCGCGGCGTCGGGTTCGACACAGACCTACCAGTTCCTGCTCAACTTCGATCCGACCGAGGGTGTCCTGCGCCCGTCCGGGACGATCCCCAGCGCCGTTGGGCAGCAGGTTTCGAGCTACCCGAATGCCTGGGACGATGGGCAGGACCGCATCTTCGGCGACCTCGGCAATGATTGGCTCGTCGGCGGCACGGGCAAGGACGACCTCTACGGCGGCCTGGGCAACGACCTGATGAACGCCGACGACAATCATGGCAGCACGGCAAATACGTCGGATGCGCTCGCCAACAATGTGCCGGATACACATCCATTCTATGAGGATCGTGCCTTTGGCGGCGGCGGTCGCGATGTGCTGATCGGCAATACGGGTGGCGATCGCCTGATCGATTGGAACGGCGAGTTCAACAGCTATCTGGTTCCGTTCGCGCCGTTCGGCATGGCGACCGTCAGCCGCACACTGCAGCCGCAATTGCACGAATTCCTCTACGCGCTGTCCCGCAGCGACGGAGCGGATGCAACGCGGGCGACCGACATCGTCGGCGCCGATCCGGTGCGCAACGGCGAGCCGTTCGGCGAACTCGGCCTCGTCTTGCAGAAGGATGCGGCCTGGCATGACCAGCAGGGCGGACCGTCCGATCCGCAAGCCGGCAATATCCCGGGAGGCAAGCGCGACATCCTGCGTTCGGCGGACTTCAGCAACGGCACCACGCAGGGCTTCAATGCCGTGGTCGGGTCGCCGTCATTGGTCAATGGCCACTATCAGATTTCGGCCTCGGTCGCCGGTGGCGACGCCGTAAGCGTCTTCGACCAAAGCGACACCGTGCTGCCGGACTATTTCGAGGTGCAGGCAACAATCAACCCGGTGAAGCCGATCGGCGGGGCCAAGGCTAATGCCTATCTGATCTTCGACTACCTGAGCCCGACAGACTTTAAGTTCGCGGGAATCAACATCTCGACGAACAAGCTGGAGATCGGACACCGCACTGCGAGCGGTTGGGTCGTCGACGTCGCCACACCATCGCAACTCAAGGCCGGCAACGACTTTGTGGTGATGCTCAAGATCGAGGGCAGCAAGGCAACCCTGGTCCAGGGCAAGACCACGTTGAGCCACACCTTCGGTGTGCGGATCGATTCGCTGGGTATAAAGCACACGCTCAACTACGGTTTGGTCGGCATCGGCTCCACCGGCGGCGCCTCGTCGCAGATCGACGATGTCGTCGTCCAGGCGCCGCCCGGTGCGATCACGCTCGACATGACGGCGGATTTCGGCGCCACCAAGCCGGCGAGCCTCCTCTTCACCCAGCAGCCGCTCAGCGGCACCTGGCAAACGACGGCCGACGGCCGCTATCTGGCGACCGCCGCCGACGCTATTAACCCGGCTGTCAATCTGATCGGTTATCCGGTGACACCGGGCTCGATGCTCAGCATCCAGACGACGATGAAGACGTTTGGCCAGGGTGGCATCGTGTTCGACTACTATGGGCCGCAGGAATTCAAGTATGCGACGCTGTCGGCAGATGGCCGCCAGATCATCATCGGCCATCATACCGGTGCGGCCTGGGTGGTCGATTCGGTCTACAACACCAACATCGGCTCGGGGACTGATTATCAGGTCAGCTTCACGCTGAAGGGCGGCCTGATCAACGTCTCGCTCAATGGCGCGGTGGTGGCGAGCAAGCTTTATAACAGCGTCATCACGGACGGTGGCTACGGGCTAATCAGCTTCAAGGGCCTGCGGTCCGGCCAGACATCGTTCGATGCCGTGCAGATCAAGACCGACGACAGCGCCTATCTGCCGCTGGCGGAGCTGCAGGTCGAAGCCGCATCCGCGCCGAGCGGCACAGTCATGCCGATCACCAGCGAACAGCTGGCGGGGGCGACGGCAGCGGCCAAGCAGATCTGGACGGCTGCGCTCGGCGCCGGCGACGCACGGCTCAACGCCCTGGCGACCGTCAACGTCCAGCTCGGCGATCTGGGCAATGGCGTGCTCGGGCAAACGGCGGCGAACACCATCATCGTCGATGCGGTTGCCGCCGGTTGGGGGTGGTTCGTCGACACCTCGCCGTTCGACAATGGCGAGTTCGCAAGCACACTGTCGGACGTCGCCTTTGCGGCGACGCCGGGCAGCGGGGCATACGGGCGGATGGACCTGCTCTCGACGCTGCTGCACGAGATGAGCCATGCGATGGGCATGGAGCATGCGACGGGAGAAGCTGACCTTTCAGTCACGACTGAATCCCTGACGGCTGGCGTGCGCGTGCTGCCGGCGGAGAACCGCCTGCGACTCGACGGCGCCCGGTTCCTGGCGATGACGCCCGAGACTCTTGCGGCGGCCAATAGCAGTAGCGCCTCTGCAGAGATCGGCGGCCAGAGCAGCGAGCATGCCCCGCTGATCATTTGGGACACGTTGCCGAACACGCCGCGGCGAGGAGCGGTCGTCTCGGATATCAACGATCAGGATTGGCTGAACGACTTCCTCGGTGTCAACGGTGGTGACGACAAGTACGATCCCAACAAGCGGATCCGCGTGTTCGTGCCACCGATCACCGGCTCGTCGCTGAGGAAATAGGCTAAGACGTAATTCGGAAAGCTGAAACTGAGGGGAAACATGAATACCCAATTGTTGATTTATCGCAGCGCCGTCCCGGTCACCGGAGCGCGCCACTTCGACTGCTCGGTCGAGGCGCGGCAGGACTATGCCTTCAGCGGCGAGGTGAATTCGGTCCCGCTGATGGCGGTCGAGTTTCCGTTTGCGGCGAGCGAATACCCGATCGTTTTCGTGGCGTCGGAAAACGATGTGCTGCCCGCCGTTATCCTCGGGCTGCGCGACAAGCAAAATCTTTACCTCACCGAGGATGGCGCCTGGGACGCCAAATATGTGCCGGCCTTCGTGCGCCGCTACCCGTTCGTGTTCTCCAAGGATGAAGACCGGTTCTTGCTGTGCATCGATGAGCGGTTCGAGGGGTTCAACCGCGAGGGCCGCGGCGAGCGGCTGTTTGACCAAGACGGCAAGCCAACACAATACGTAGAGAGCGTCCTGAAATTTCTGCAGGATTACCAGGCACACTTCCAGCGGACTCAGGCTTTCTGCGCCAAGCTCAAGGAACTCGACCTGTTCGAGCCGATGCAGGCGCAAGTCTCGTTCGGGCCGGGGAGCCAGTTCTCACTAAGCGGCTTCATGGCGATCGACCGCGCCAAGCTCAAGGCGCTGAGCGGCGAGACGCTTTCGGCTTTGGCAAAGACTGACGAATTGGAGTTGATGTATCTGCATCTCAACTCGATGCGCATCTTCGATCGGTTGAAGGATCGCCTGGGGCGCCAGCAATTGCAGGGTACCGTGGCTGCTGCTTCGCGCGACGATGGCGAGGAGCCCGACGCAGGCGAGCCTGAGAAAGTCGAAGCCAACGAGGCATCGCACCATCCCGCTGATGCACCGGTCTAGCGGTGAGGCGTAAACCCCTCTGGGTCGCGTAGAGCATCTCATGGACGCTGCAACGTCGATCTACTCAACCGAGGCCGATGAACTCGCCCGCGAAGAGGCCTTCAACTGGTCGAGATTCTCGAGCGCAAAGGATAGCGGCGAGTTCTGTGCCAGTTGGCTTGCGATACTGTGCCTGCAATTGGAGCGCGTCAAAGCGGCATTCCTGGTTCTGGGGCCGGACGAGAAGGGCGCCTACACGCCCGCCGCCGTCTGGCCCTCGCAGGCGAAGAACCTGCAGTACCTTGCCCCGGTCGCGGAGCAGGTGCTCAAGGAGCGCCGTGGCATCGTCGTTTCCGATGATCGTAGCGTCGCCGAGCTGCGCAAGACGGCTTTCATCGGGTACCCGATCGAGGTGTCGGGCGTTCTGTACGGCGCCGTGATCCTCGACGTCACTTCGAGCACGGGACTTGCGCTGCAAGGCATGCTCCGCCGCGTCCACTGGGCCAGTGCCTGGTTGGTCGACCGATTCCGGCAACAAAGCCTCACCGTCCGAGAAAGCCAGTTCGGCCGCACTGCACAAGCGATGGATGTACTCGCGGTGGCAGTTCACGAGCGGACGCTGACAGCAGCCGCACTCGCCGTTTGCAACGAGCTCGCAGCCCGCCTGGATTGCCAGCGCGTCAGCATCGGCTTCCTCAAGCGCGGTGCCATCGAGGTCTCGGTCATCTCAAACACCGCGACCTTCGATGCGCGGATGAACCTTGTGCGCTTCATCAATGAGGCGATGGATGAGACGCTCGATCTCGACGACACGGTGATCTACCCGCCGGCGGAGGCAGGCGATCTGGCGACGATCGCGCACGCCGAGCTGGCGAGTTCCTTCAACGACACCGGCATCTGCTCCGCCCCGCTATTGGACGATGGGCATATTGTCGGCGTGATGACGCTCGAGCGCAGCAACTCCATGCCGTTCGAGCCTCAGACTGTTGAGCTGTGTTCAACGCTCGGCCGCCTTCTCGGCCCGATCTTCGCGCTCAAACAAGAGAACGAACTCGGAACCCTGCGGCGGACGGCGCGCTCGTTCAGCTCTGTCGGGGAGGTCGTGCTCGGGCCGCGGTACCTCGGCCTCAAGGCTGTGCTTGCTGCATTTCTTGCGGTGGCTGCGGCCATGGCTTTTGTCAAGGACACCTATCGAGTCCCGGCGAAGACCGTCGTTGAGGGGCTTGTGCAACGCGCGGTCGTCGCGCCGTTCGAAGGGCACATCGCCGAGAGCAAGGCGCGGGCGGGCGATACGGTGAAGGCAGGGCAGCTGCTTAGCCGGCTGGATGATCGCGAAATCAAACTGGAACTGGCGAAGTTCGCCTCGGAACGCGAACAGCTCGTGCGCAAGCAGCGGCAAGCGCTCGCGGCACAGGATCGCGGCAGCTTGGTGGTGCTGTCGGCCCAGATCGCCCAAGCCGAAGCGCAGATGGCCTTGGCGAACGACAAGCTGAGACGGGCCACACTGACGGCGCCGATCGACGGCGTAGTGGTAACGGGCGATCTTAGCCAACTGCTCGGCACACCGGTCGAGCAGGGCAAGTTGCTGTTCCAGATCGCGCCGATGGATGCGTACCGCATCGTACTGGACGTCGACGAGCGCGATATCGCGTTGGTCCGGATCAGCCAGAAGGGGCAGTTGACCGTCACAGGCCTGCCTGACGATCGCCTCGACTTCACCGTGCAGCAGATAACGCCGGTGGCGAAGGGGCAGGACGGACGCAATTTCTTCCGCGTCGAGGCGCGGCTTGACTCGGCGTCGGATCGGATCCGACCAGGAATGGAAGGCGTCGGCAAGATTTCGACGGTCGAGAGTAGCCTGATCTGGATCTATACGCGCGGTTTGATCGATTGGACGCGGACGCTGATCTGGAAATTCATGCCGTGAAGGAGCTTGGGACCGGAGCGTGACTACGCCGACACTCAGCAGTTTGTGGTACCGCGTCTCGGCCCTGCGGCCGCGGCTCCGATCGCATGCGCGCCTCTTTCGGCACCAATATCGCGGTGAAGTCTGGTTCGTCTTGCAGGACGCTGCCTCGGGAAGGTCCCATCGCTTCACCCCGGCGGCGCGGCTACTTATGGCGCTGATGGACGGGCGGCGAACCGTCGAGGACATTTGGGAGATCGCCAATCGCCAACTGGGCGAAGATGCACCGACCCAGGACCAGGTCATACAGTTGCTCGGCCAGCTCCACGCGCGTGACCTGCTGCAAAGTGACATGTCGCCCCGGGTGACCGAGCTGCTGGCGCGCGGCGAGCGTGAAGAGCGGATGCGCTACCGGCATTCCTTCGGCAATCCGATGGCAATTCGCTTGCATCTCTGGGATCCGGATGCCTTCCTCAATCGAATTCACGGCCTGGTCCGGCCGCTGTGGACCGTCTGGGGCGCGTTTCTGTGGCTTGCAGTGGTGCTACCGGCGCTGGTGCTCCTGCCGCAGCATTGGCCCGACCTCAGCCACAGCTTCCGCGATCAGGCGCTGTCGGTCGACAATCTGTTCGTGGCGTTCTTGGTGTTCCCGGTGCTGAAAATCCTGCACGAGATGGGGCACGCGACGGCGACAAAGGCGGGAGGCGGTGAGGTCCACGATCTCGGCGTGCTGTTTCTCGTGTTTCTTCCCGTGCCCTATGTCGATGCAAGTGCGTCAGCCACCTTCAAATCGAAATATCAGCGCGCATTGGTCGGCGCCGCCGGCATGCTGGTCGAACTCTGCTTCGCGGCCATCGCATTTCTGCTGTGGACGATGGTGGAACCGGGGGTCGTCCGTGCCGTGCTGTTCAATGTCACGGTGATCGCCGGGGTTTCGACCCTAGTCTTCAACGGCAATCCGCTGTTGCGGTACGATGCATATTACATCTTGGCCGACCTCATCGAAATTCCCAATCTGGCGTCGCGCTCGCTCAGATACTGGTCCTACTTGTTCGAACGCTATGTGTTCGGCGTCGAGGAGGCGACTTCACCAGCTGCCGATTGGGCCGAACGATGCTGGCTGCTGTTTTACGGTTGCGCCTCGACGCTCTACCGGATCGGCGTCACGATCGTGATCGCGATCTACATCGCCAGTCATTTCTTCATAGTCGGCGTTCTGCTCGCTTTGTGGTCGCTCGGTGCCATGGTGCTGCTGCCGGCGATCAAAGGCGCCCGGCATCTGGTCGGCCACCCGCGTTTACGACGCAGGCGCCTACGCGCCATCGCGGCAACGACTGCAATCCTTGGACTTGCCGTCGTCTCGATCTTCCTGTGGCCGGCCCCGGGCCACACATCCACCGAGGGTGTGATCTGGCTGCCCGAAGAGTTCTTGTTGCGGACCGGCGCCAACAGCTTTCTGGAAAACGTGTTGGTGTCGCCGGGAACGACGGTCAAACCGGGCGATGTCGTCATGGTCTCGCGCGATCCGGCCTTGACCACGCAAGTGCGCGTTGGCGAGGCGCGTGTCGTGGARCTCGTAGCGACCTATGCGATGGAACTCGCCAGCGACCACAACAAGGCGCAGATCACGATGGAACGGCTGCTGCAGGAGCGGGCCGCTCTCGCGCGTTTGCGCGAACGGGAGTCAGAACTCACGATCCGCGCCCAGAGCACGGGCCGGTTCATCGGGCCGCAGATCGAAGATATGGTCGGTCGATTCTATCAACGCGGCGAACTGCTCGGCTACGTCATCGGTGAAACAGTCCCGCTGATCCGTGTGATCATCGCACAGGATGCGGTCGACAAGGCCAGGCTTGACACGCAGCGGGTGGTACTCAAGCTAGCGGGCCAGCTCGACAAAACGCTCGAGGGCCGGATCGTGCGCGAGGTGCCGGCTGGTGAGGAGTTTCTCCCCAGTCGTGCACTGACCACCGAGGGCGGCGGCCAGATTGCGGTCGATGCGCGCGACCAGAAGAACATCAAGGCTTTCGAGCGCATGTTCCAATTCGATATCGAGCTCAAGGATCCAGGCCTGGTTCAATACTTCGGGCAGCGCGCCTTCGTGCGCTTCGAGCATCGGCCTGAGCCACTCGCCTTCCGTTGGTACCGCGCCGGACGGCTGCTGTTTTTGTCTCGCTTCGGAGTCTAGCGCATACTCCAATCTTTTAAATGAGCGCGAATTCTTCTCTGTCGACCGATTTCGGGCGAACGGAAAGGGCACTTGCGGTCGCGGTATCATGGGGGCGATCTTGAACGGGAGGCTAACTCTCAATGAGCTGCTCGCGGATGCGGGTGTGCTCGCGACCGGCACACCGTACTCGGAACGGCGAGAGCTGCCGAGCACCTGGCATGACCGGATTGGGCAGTTCATTACGACCTCGACAAGATCGGTGGCGCATGCCGTTCGCAGCCCGAGCACGGCCTTACGGGCCATCCTGCTGGAAGTCGAGAAGCACGATATGGCGATGCGGCAGCTTTCGGATGCGCAGCTTCGAACGCTTGCAGCAGGACTTCGCCGACGGCTGCGGCGCAATGGGTTGGAAGCTCCGATGGTTGGCGAGTGCTTTGCGCTGGTGCGTGAAGCGGCGACGCGCACGCTGGGCATCCGCCACTATGATACCCAGCTGCTCGCGGGGTGGGGACTGATCCAAGGCAAGCTGGTCGAAATGGCGACTGGCGAGGGCAAGACGCTGTCTGCGACATTGGCGGCCAGCACAATGGCGCTCGCGGGCGTGCCGGTGCACGTGATCACGGTCAATGACTATCTCGCCCAGCGGGATGCTGACGAAATGGCTCCGCTCTACAGTTTCCTCGGGCTAAGCG
>NZ_JBFTZN010000005.1:0-70267 GCF_056406775.1 Allobosea sp. P1_A7 | reverse complement strand
GTCGTAGCGCTCACCGATATAGTTCTCGATCACCGAGAACTTGATGCGGCTGGGATGGACGAAAGTYAGCCCGGCGCGCGCGAAGCGACGCGGCACGAACGGCACGTCGACTTCCAGGCCGTTCGCGTCGATCGTACTGGAATTGGCCATGCCGATGGTGCCGAAGACGCCGATGCCATGCGTCAGCCAGATATTCGCGGTCGCCGTGACATAGTCGATCCTGGCCTTGTTCAGGTCGAAGCTGTCGAGCGTGTCGGGGAAATCGAGCCGCAGGTTTCGGGCTCGCTGGTTCTGGTACTCGACTGCGGTGAAAATGTTCTGGGTCCATTCGGCGTCCCAGCGCAGCGCCACCGWTTCCTTGTTGCCGCCGAGCTGGACCGGCAGGGCGTTCGGAACCAGCCCCACCGTGGTCACCGGTGACAATGTGAACCCGTTCGGCAACTCGGTGTCGCGCCGCCAGGCCGCGCGCAGCCAATGGTTATCGATCGGGGAGAAACCTATGCCGATGCGCGGATCGGCATAGGTCTTGGACCGCGACGGCCCCATATCGGCGCCGAGCAGCTGGATGCCACCCTCGATCTGGATCTTGTCGGAGGGCTGCCWTTGCAGATTGGTATAGGCGCGACCGGCCGTGAAATTGCTGCGGGTGCCGTCAAAGGTGTCGTTGCTTTCCAGGAACGAAATGAGGGGAATGGACAGCGTCGCGCCTTGCGCGATGAAGCTGCGAATGCGTCCGCTCTGGCCTTCGAGGCCGCTGCGCAAGGTGAAATCGCCGAAGCCGAAGGTATGGCTGAGCGCGGCCGTGACTGAATCGACCTTCGTGTCCTTCCGCTCGCGCGTGTCGAGCGACAGGAAGAACGGCCCGAAGGTTGGATCGTCGATGACGGCGGCATTCGTCACAGTCCGACGCTGTGACTGATCAGCCCCGGTCGCGACCACTGCACCGGTCAGCACGTTGCGGTAGCCGAATGTGTGGCTCCAGCCGGCGCCGGCCTGATAGGTCTTCACGGAATTGGTATCAGCGTCGAAGAGGTTGATCGCCGGAGCGATCAGATCCGGCTTGGCTGAGTTCACCGTGCCCCAGAGCAGGAAGCGATCGGCCGCACTGGGCGCGATACCGACGAATGCCGCCGCCGACTGGCCGTCTTCGCCGCCGGCCCGGCCGCGGCGATTGCCCGTGTCGATCCGGTTATAGGACAGGGAAACCGATGTCGGCACCGGCTCGTTGCTGAAGGCCTGGACCATGGCCTCGCTTTGCCAGCCGTTGCGGCCGTTGCGGCGTATGAGAGAGCCGCCGAACTCGATGTCGATGAAGGGCCGGCGCAGCAGATCGATGCGGCCGATACGGCCGGAGACCGCCAGCGGATCGAAGAACAAGCCCTGCAGGATGAGGTTGCCGGCGACATCGGCGGTACCGCCTTCGATCTGGTCGAGCGTCGGGCGGGCGAAGAGCGGCCGGGCGCGGCGCGCTGCCGATTGGTCGAAATAGCTCGTGGCGCTGAACGGATCGGCGACGCGGTCGGTGTAATAGCGCCCCCAATCCTCGAGGCTCAGCAGGCGATAGGCCTGCCCGAGATAGGAACCACCGGTCTTCGTCGTCGCCAGCGCCGCGAAATAGCCCCCACGGTTGCGATAGCGTCTCACAGCCTCGCGCGCATTGATGATGGCGGCATCGGCCTCGAGCTGGTCGACGGCGATGGCAGTCCGGGTGATGGATATGATGGGATCGTTCTTGTCGAGACGGTCGGCATTGTCGAGCGCCTGGCCAGCCACTCGCAGGTCACCACTCTGATATTGGGCAATGGCGACCGCGAGCAGACTCTGCGCGTCAGCTGGATTGGCGGCGCTTCCGGCGAGCGTGAACTCCAGCGCCTTCGCCATGTCGCCCTTCTGCAGGTAGTAGCGCCCCTTGGCGGTGTAGGCGGCATCGAGCGAGGGATCGAGCGCCAGTGCCTTCTCGATCAGCCTTCCGGCTTCATCGACGCGGCTCTGGTCGAGCAAGAGAGTGGCGAGATTCGCATAGGCAACAGGATCATCGGGATCGACCGCGATAGCCCGCCGGAAGGCACGCTCGGCCTCAAGCGGCGCATCGCGGGCGCTCTCGGCGAGGCCAAGGCCGTTCCAAAGCGTGGCCTCGCCGGGAGCGACCTCCGTGCCGCGCGTGAAATCGGCAACGGCCCCATCGAGATCGCTGTCGATGCTGCTCTTGAGGTAACCGGAGGCCAGCAACGTCTCGKGGCTGTCGGGATCGATGATGCGCATGCGCTCGACGGTGGCCCGCATCTCGTCGCGTCGGTTCAGGAGCAACGAGATCTGCGCCGACACCATCGAGGAGAGCAGGTGGCGGGGCGCCGCCTTCTCCGTCTGGCGCAGCACGTTCGCCGCCTCTTCCAGACCTTTGCCGAAGCCCATGACATAGGCGGCACAGACATTCTGGTCCGCTCCGCCGACGCGTGGCATTGGCAGCACGCGCTTGGGTTCGGCCATCGTGGCGGCGGCGTAATAACCGCATCGCGCCGTCAGTTGCTGGCGCCCCGTCGTGCCACGTGCCGCCCGCGCGAACAGCGCGGCTGCTTCCTTGTAGCGCTTGGCCGAACCCGCGAGCATCGCCTCGACGAGATCGAGGCGGGCGCTCTGGCTGGAACGGTTCGCCTGCGTCTCGCCCGTACCGCGCCGCGCCGCAGTCCAGTCCTCGTCCGGGCCCGGGATGAAAGCCGGACGCTGGCCGAGGCGCCGGCGCGCCTCYGCCACCGCCTGCAGCACGATCTCGCGCGGATCATGACCCATGCCATTTTCCGCAATCGCGACCCAATCCTCAGTCGTGCGCGCCGGGATCGGGATGGCGGCGAGCCGCGCGCGCTCGCTGCGCCGTGCCGCACCGTCGAGGCGGGTCGCCGGCAGGCCACGGAAGAGGCCGCGCAGCTCCATGTAGAACAGCATCTGCTCGCGATCGTCGGACCTGACCAGAACGGTCTTGGTCGGACGTTCTCCGATACGCGCCGTTGCGCCTTCGCCTTGCTGGACCGTGACCGAGCCCTGGGGGTTGCTGAACTCGACTGTGCCTTCCAGCACGACCAGCGACGTGCGGTCGCCCTGGACCGACAGCGACCAGTCGGTGCCGCGGATCGCGGCCGAGGCGGCCGGCGTCTTCACGGTCACGCCAGTACCGCCGCGCGAGGCACGAGCCCAGACATTGCCATTCGGCACTGTCAATTCGGTCGTGCCCGTCGCCGCTGCGACCTGGTTGACGACGAGCGTCGACTGGCGCCCGACGCGGATCGTCGTCTGGTCCTGAAAGGTGATGCCGAGCGTCCCGATCTCACCGGTACGCAGCGTATCGCCCCCAACCACGTCCTGGCGCACGACGGCCGGGTGCCAGCGCGGCTCTCGCTGCAGCTGCAATTCCTCGCCGCCCTTTGCGGAAACAATGGCGCCGGCGCGAGGCGTCGATCGCGGTACAGGCTCCTGGGCCGATCCCGCCGTCGACGTTGCGGCCACAACCATGAGGCCGGCAAATCCCCGGCGAACGACGCGGCGGAACATGGTGAAGCCCCCGGAGCAATCCAAAACCGTCTAACTAGCTTTTGCTGGTTACAGGTATTAGGGGATGACCTACCGTCCGGCTGTGCCTTTTAGGCAACACGCCGGAGAAGATTTCCAAGCTCCGATTAAAGTGACTTGGCCAAAGATATGGCCCATGTCCACGGGACGGCAGTCAACAAGAGTGCAATCAGCCCCCGCTTGAGGCAGCGAAACTTCGAACGCAGTATCCGGGCGTTGACGTAACACTGGTTCAACACGTCATCGAGGTATTCTTCTTCCGTCATCTTGACGAAGCGAGAACGAAACTCGTCCTGCGGGAGGCCTGCGACAGTACCGAAAAAGGAGAGCGATGGTTTTCCAGCCCGCAGGCGAGGAATCTGCCCGCGCATCAACTGGTACAGAACCGTCGCGAACCCGCCCGCCGCAACGGCCAGGGCAAACATAAAAATGCCGTTCCATTGCTTTACGGCAGGCGTTGCAGCCGAGAGCGCGCCCATCATAGCAACTGTGATGCCCATCAGCCCGGCGCTGCGGCTATCATGCCGCCCGATCCAGTCGATCATCTGCGAAAGCGACTTCTCGGCCCGCTCCCTGACCCAGTCCTCAGCCATTTTCTGCCCTCGCCCCACCAAGTCCCTTTGCGTCAATCCACAATCACGCGCAAGCACCTTCAATATCGACCCGGCATCATCGTGCTGGAGATCTGTCGTCCCAGATCATGACATCACGCAATGAAGTCTCTCGAAGAACGAGGTTCGAACACTGCTTCAGCTGGCTTCGAACTTCCGCGCTCGAAACGCGCGCATTTTCGCGCGGTTGCCGCAAACCTCCATCTCGCACCAGCGTCGCCGCCGATTCTTGGTCGTGTCGAACATCAGCCAGCCGCAATGGTCTCCCTCGCAGCGCTTGACCCGCGCGAGATCTTGCTGGGTCATCACGGTGAGAGCCGAGAGCGCAATCGGCCCGAGCACTGCCTCGACGAGGGCCGTGTAGGGGTCCCATGTCCAGGCGAATCCACCGCCGGAGGTCGAGAGCCGCGCCCGGCTCAGGCAATGGGCATGAGCCGCCGTCAAGGCCGCGCGATCCTCCTCCCGCGGCGTATCGCGTCGGGCCAATGCCGCGCCGATCTCGTAGATGGTTTCCCGAAGCGCATGGGCCTCGCTCAGCAGCCGGGAAGCGAGAACCTCGTCGGCAGCGACCATTGCCAGAGCCGCATCCCTGTCCGTGTCACTGAGCAGTTTTGCGAGATGCGCCCAGAGGACGATGTCGGCCCCGTTATGCAGATACTCGGCATGCTGCGCCCCTCCCCGATCCGCGACAGAATTGACAAAATCGAAGGCGAGCTCGCTGGCGATAAGCGGCAAGCTCACAGCGCGGCTGGGGGGCGGCGGATCGTTGGCATCCATGTAACCGCCTATACCCCTTTAAAAGGTTCTATCAAGCGCTTTCCTCGCGCTCCCCCCGTAGCGGAGAGCCTGCGGGACACTTGCCCTCAGGGATGCCTCTGACCATGTTGCTGGCCCTCCCGCAGACCGCACGCGGCATCTTGCAGACACGCTGCGTCAGCAGTGCGATTTCAGCAAGGAGGCGCCGCCGCTATCCTTTCGAGCCGTTCGAAACACAGTTCGAGTTCGGCATCGGTCACGGTCATGGGCAGAGAAAAGCCGATGCTGGCCGGCCCTTTGGACGTCGTCGAAAGGCCGAACTCGAAACAGCGCGACACGAGCCTGGCCGCGAATGCCGGGCCGGGATTCATGCCGAAAGCGGCGGGATCGAACTCGATGGCGAGCAGCAATCCGCACCCTCGTACACCGAGAATGGCTGGGACCTCGCTTGCGAGAGCGGCGATGCGCGACCTGATGCGCAGTTCAAGCTCGGCAGCGCGCCGCACCAGCCCGTCACGCTCGACGATATCGATCATGGTCAGGGCGGCTCGCGTGGTGAGCGGGTTCTTCTCATGCGTGTAGTGGCCGAGATCGAGCTCGGGGGCGATGTCCAGCCGCGCGTCGGCGATAACGGCGGCGATCGGCAGGAGCCCACCGCCCAGCGCCTTACCGAGCACCACCGCGTCGGGGATGGCGCCGACATGTTCGAAGGCGAAGAAGCGGCCGGTCTTGCCGAGGCCTGACGGAATCTCGTCGAAGATCAACAGTGCACCGTGCCGGTTGCAGAGATCGCGCACCTCGGCCCAGAGCCCGTCCGGCGGGACATGGCAGTTGGAGCGGATCGGTTCAGCGATGACGGCCGCGATACCGGTCTCAGATGCCCCAAAGGCTTCGCGCATCTCCGCGAGCATGCGCTGCGCGCCGTCCGGCGCCCAATAGGGCGTCACGTGCCGACGCCCCGGCAGGAAGGGGCCGAGGCGCGGGTCCGCTGCGGCTTTCGACAGGCCAAAAGCGCCGAAGMCGTGCCCGTGATAGGAGCCTTCCAGCGAGATCGTCTCGTGGCGGCCCGTCGTCACGCGCGCCAGCTTCAGGGCGATCTCCATGGCGTCCGAACCGCCGGTCGCGAAGAGAACCTTGGCCCGCGCACCGGGCCAGTACGCCAGCAGCTTCTCGGCCAGCCCAACTGCGGGTTCGTTGGTGAAGCGGCGCGGCGCGAAGGGCAGCGTATCGAGCTGACGCTTCAACGCCGCGATCACCTCGGGGTGACCATGCCCGATATGGTGGACGGTGTTGCCGTGCAGGTCGATGAAGCGCCGCCCCTCGTCGTCTTCGAGCCAGACGCCCTCCGCGGCCCGCAGTGCCGACAAACAGGGGCTCGATCCCTTCTGGTGGAAGAAGGCAGTTGCGTCGCGCGATACGAGATCGTCTTCCATGGCCATCGTCATTTCGAGAATGCTGAGAAGCGCGGCAACGTCGGCCAACGCAGTGGCGAGAGCCGGTGCCGACCAGGCTCCCTGCGCTTCTCGATCAATCTTGCAAGGCCGATGGCGGCGAGCGCGAAGGCCAGCAGGACGAGGCTCTTGGCGGCGGCGTAGCCAAATTCACCGGAGCTGGCGTGGTTGAAGATCGCCACCGCAGCGAGCTTGTGGTTGCCGGAGACCAGGAAGATGATCGAGGACAGCGTCGTCAGCGCGTCGATGAAGACATAGAGCATGCCGAGCAGCAGGGCGGGCAGCAAGATCGGCAGCGTGACGTTCAGGAAGCGCAGGACGAGGCCGGCGCCAAGACTCTCCGCCGCTTCGTCGATGGAACCGTCGACACGCTGCAGGGCTGCACGGGCCGCCAGCACGCCGACGAAGATGTTCGAGAACAGGATATTGACGACGAGGATCGCCGAGGTTCCGGTCAGCGACAGGCTCGGAATGCCGAAGGGGATGTTGAAGGCGACGATATAACCGATGCCGAAGATGATGCCGGGCAGGATCGCCGGCACCAACACGAGGAAGACGATGAGGTTGGCGCCCGGCGGCCGCAGGCGCTCGACGACATAGGCGATCACCACGGCGAACAATCCACCCACCGGGCCCGCGATCACACCGATACGCAGGCTTTCCCAGACGAGTTCGAGACCGCGCTCGGAGCTGCCGTAGCCCGTGCCGGCAAGGCCGACCTTTGCGCCTTCTCCCGTGAAATGGCCGAGCGTCAGGCTCCAGTCGGTGCCCCAGACCTTTGTCACAGCACCCAGCGCCATGGTGCCGTAGACCGCGAAGATGAGCGCGCCGACCATCCCGGCCAGCGTTGCCAGGCCGATGCGCCAGGAGCGCGGCATCGGCAGCTCTGAGCGCCCCGCGATGCTCGCGCTCGAGTAGCCCTTGCGGCGCCCGAACAACTCGAGGCCGAGATAGAGCAGAAGGGAGGGGATGATCAGCCAGACACAGAGCGCCGCCGCGAGCGGCGTATTCCTGTAGGCGGTGATCTCGTCATAGACGATCCCGGCGAGAACAGGGGTATCCCGGCCGAGAATCAGCGGATTGCCGAAATCCGTCAGGCTCATGATGAAGACGAGCACGATCGCGCGTTTGATCGCGGGCAAGGCCAGCGGCAGCGTGACATGGCGAAAGGTGGTGAAGTGACCAGCGCCAAGCCCGGCTGCGGCCTCGTCGATGCGCCCGTCCTGCCGGCGCAGGACGTTGTCGAGAATGATCAGCGTCGCCGGCATGAAGGACAATGTCTGTGCCAGCACGACGCCGAGAAGACCGTAGAGATTGGTCTCATCAGCGTCGATCAGCCCGAGGCCCTGGTCGAGCAGCGAATGCGTCACCAGCCCGCGCCGGCCGAACAGCATCACGGTCGCGGTCGCGATCAGCACCGGTGGTGCGACCAGCGGCATCAGGAAGACGCCTCTCATCACAGAGGGCCAGGGCACACCGCCGCAATTGATGCCGTAAGCCAACGCAAACGCCAGGGKCACCGTGAAGACCACCGACAGGCCGGCAAGCGTCAGGCTATTGAATGCAGCGTTTCGAAGATAGGAATCCTGGAAGACCTTCAGGTAGTGGTCGAGCCCCCAGCGCTCCTCGGAGCCATTGCGCAGCGTGTCGAACGCCTGCTGGCCGATCAAGCTCTTCACCCTGAAGGCGAGCGCAGTCCGTTTGTGCAACATCACATGCGCGAGCGCCTGATTGTCGGCCACCTCGGCCCTGTCCTGCGGCCCAAGGGCGGTGAGTGCGGCCTGCATCGCCTGAGCCTGTTCGGAATAGGGCGCGGTGCGATCCCAGGGCGGGGTGAGCCCGGCGAGCCGGAAGGCCGCAGCGCTCCCTTCGACGCGTTCCGGCTCGGTCGCCGTCTCGCTCCAGCGGCGCATCAGGATTGCCCTGTCTTCCGTCGGTAGCTGGTCCAGGGCCTCGACCGTGACCGCCTTCAGGCGCACCAGAGGCATCGGACCGGAGATGACGAAGCTATTGACGAGCACGGCGCCGATCGGCACGCCGATGAAGACCAGCAGCAGCAGCGTGACGACGCCGCTCGCGAGTGCACGCGGCACTTGGCGCAGCAGGCGCGTCATGACCGGCCCCGCGCCGGTATCAGCGCCGCGCGCCGAGCATCTGGCATGACGATGACCGGCGCGCCGCGTGTGCCGATCCGCTCAGCCTCGTGCGACGGGCAATCGGCAATGACGGTCCGCCCGGAGTCCAGCGTCACGGTGAGGCGCACGACGGCACCAAGGAAGGCCGCGCCCGCGATCCGCCCAGGGAGCCCGCTTACCCCAGGGTGGGCAGCTGAGGCGACCCCAATATGCTCGGGCCGATAGACAGCGGTGACGCGTTCGCCGGATCGGATATCGGGCGGGAGCGCCATGGGCCAGATCTCGCCATAGGCGTCCACGCCGCCGGCCACCGCATGCCCTTCGATCAGGTTCGAGACGCCGATGAACTGCGCGACGAAGAGGGAACCGGGGCGGTGATAGATTTCCGCGGGCGTGCCGATCTGCTCGAAGCGTCCGTTGCACATCACCGCGACCCTGTCGGACAGGGCCAGGGCTTCTTCCTGATCATGCGTCACATAGAGGGTTGTGATGCCGAGCCTGTCGATGATCGACCGCAGCTCGTTACGCAGCTTGACGCGGATGCGAGCATCGAGTGCCGACATCGGCTCGTCGAGCAGCAGCACCTCGGGATCGGATGCGAGCGCGCGCGCCAGTGCGACGCGCTGCTGCTGACCGCCCGACAATTCGTGCGGATAGCGTTCGAGTAGTCGCTCCATCTCGACGAGTCGTGCCAATTCGACGACGCGGCGCTCCCGTTCATCGCGGCCGCGCGAGGCGATCGTGAGCGCGAAACCGATATTCTCGGCGACGGTCTTCGTCGGAAACAGCGCATAGGACTGGAAGACGAAGCCCATGCGCCGCCGCGCTGGAGCCATGTCGGTGACATCCTGCTCCGCGCGCAGGACGCGCCCGCCATCCGGCCGCACGAAGCCGGCGATGATCCGGAGCAAGCTCGTCTTGCCGCAGCCGGAATCGCCGAGAAGGGTCACGAATTCTCCCTTGGCGAGATCGAGCGAGACGGCATCGACCGCCCGGGCGGAACCGCCATAGGATTTGACGATGTCGCGCACGGCCAGATGCGGCCGGCCCCTCACGAGGGCCGGTCGCTCTGCGGCAAGGGGCGAGGCCGCCAGTTCGATCACGGTGGCCAAATCCGTCACTGCTTGAGGATGCGGCTGGCGAATTCGCGCCGGAACGCTGTCATGTCGACGGGGCGGCGCATCTGCCAGAGCGTGATCTGCTTCAGATCGACCAGACCGTGCCCGGGCACCGCGGTCGCGCCCACCACCTTGCCGAGCACAGCGGCGGCATCGTCGCTCGCCATGAAATCGAGGAAGACCTTGGCCTCGGCCGGGTTGGGACCGCCGGCAACGAGACCACCGCCCTCGGTGACGTTGGGCGTGATCCGGCCATAGACGATCTCGACCGGCTTGCCCGAGGCCTTGGTCTCGAAACAGGTGGTATCGAAGGTCAGGCCGATCGCGACTTCGCCCGCGCCGGCCAGTTGCGCGCCACCGGAACCTCCATCGGAATACTGGTAGACGTTCTCGTTCAGGTTCTCGACGAACGGCCAGCCGAAAGCGTCGACGAAAGTGGTGAGGATGGCGCCGCCGGTGCCCGATTTGAGCGGCGACGGCAGCGAAATCTCCTTGCGATAAGCCGGCCTGATCAGGTCTTCCCAGGTCGCGGGCATCGGCAGGCCCTTCTGCGCCAACCGTTCCTTGTTGACGACCATGCACATCGTCGTGGCGAAGTACTTGTTGTAGAAACCATCAGCGTCGCGGAAGGCGGGCAGGATCTTCGAGCCCTTCGGCTCGTAGGGCTCGAATACGCCGGCCTGCTTGAGTTGCTCCAGAGCGGCTTTGTTGACGAGATAGACGACGTCGGCCTGCGGCTTGGCCTTCTCGGCGATCGCGCGCTCGGCGATCGGGCCGGTCGAACCCGATACGAACTTCACCTCGATATCAGGATGCTTTTTCTTGAAGGCGCCGACCAGCGCGGTGTTGACGCTGTCGGAGGCGTTGTAGATCACGACCTCCCTGGCGAGTGCGGCGCCGCCTGCCAGGGTGAACGCCGCCGCTGCGATGGCGCGCTGGGCGTCAGCCAGCCTGCGATCACCCAGCACGTGAAATCCCTTGAGGATGCCGTCGGGACGCGCCTGTTCCTGCGCATGGCGGGCGGTGTAGAACTGACGCCGGACGCACTCGACCTGTTGCCGAGAGTCCGGCAGGCAATCCTCATGCTCGACGATATCTCAGCCCGGATGAGCAACGGCCGCCGCCTTGCCGTGGGCCATCTCTCCATCGGTCTATGCGCGCCTTATGTGGCGATGCCGATCCTGAAGCGCTTTGCCGTCGAGCATCCGGGAGTGCAGCTCGACCTGCGGCTCGAAAATTCCAGCAACCTGCTGGACCTCGTCGCGCAGCACCGCGTCGACATCGGCATCGCGACCCTGCGCGAGCCGCATCCGGATTTTGCCTGCAACTTTCTGCTCGATCAGCGGCTGGAGATCCTGGTGCATGCCGGCCATCCCTGGTGGGAGCGCAGCCAGATCGAGGCAGCCGAACTGGTGGGTCAGCGCCTCGTCACGCGCGAGGCCGGCTCGATGACCCGCCATCTCTTCGAGACGGCGCTGGCCGACCACGGCATCGAGATCACGCCGCATCTGATCCTTGGCAGCCGGGAGGCGGTCAAGGAGGCCGTAGCGGCCGGCATCGGCGTCGGAATCGTGCTCGACCGCGAGCGCGGCTTCGACCCCCGGCTGCGCGCGCTGACCGTCCGCGACTTCGATGTCATGGCCGGAGAGTATCTGGTCACGCGCCGGGAGACCCGCAGCCTCGGAAGCGTCGGCGCCTTCGTCGCCATCGCGCTCGCGGCCTTCAAGGGAGGAGCGGCCGATCGCAGCCTGTAGATCGCAGCCCGGCTGGGGCCGGGCCGCGGGCTGCCCTGCGCTGCGGACTGGCCAGCCGGTGGCTGGCACATTCCGCAGCTTCAGGTCCGCTCACGTGCCAGCGGCGGCAAGGATCACTCGGCCGGGGCGAGCAAGGGCTCGTCGAGCAGGTCCGGCAGATCGCCGCTCAGCGCGGCCTTGAGCCGGTCCTGATCAAGCTCGCCCTCCCAGCGCGCCACCACGATCGTGGCGACGGCGTTGCCGATGAAGTTGGTCACCGCACGGCATTCCGACATGAACCGGTCGATGCCGAGGATCAGCGCCATGCCGGCAACCGGGACGGCCGGCACGACGGACAGGGTGGCGGCCAGCGTGATGAAGCCGGCGCCCGTGATCCCGGCCGCTCCCTTCGAGCTCAGCATCGCCACCAGCAGCAGCAGGATCTGGTCGCCGAGCGGCAGGTGGATGTCCATGGCCTGGGCGATGAAGAGCGCCGCCAGCGTCATGTAGATATTGGTGCCATCGAGGTTGAACGAGTAGCCGGTCGGCACGACGAGGCCGACGACGGAGCGCTTGCAGCCGGCCTGCTCCATCTTCTCCATCAGGGTCGGCAGCGCTGCCTCCGAGGAGGACGTGCCGATCACCAGCAGGATCTCTTCCTTGATGTAGCGGATCAGCGCCAGGATC
Source organism: Allobosea sp. P1_A7 (assembly GCF_056406775.1). Lineage (NCBI taxonomy): Bacteria > Pseudomonadati > Pseudomonadota > Alphaproteobacteria > Hyphomicrobiales > Alloboseaceae > Allobosea > Allobosea sp. P1_A7. Next base: position 58,215 of record NZ_JBFTZN010000005.1, on the reverse strand, counting down.
GAGAAACCGTTATAGCGCGCGACCGCACCGAGCACGACGAGCACGAAGATCGCCGAGGTCAGGTAGAAGGTGCCGATCAGCATCGCCAGATTGGCGACGGAGCCGATGCCATAGCGGCCGATGGTGAAGGCCATGGCGCCGAAGGCGCCAAGCGGGGCCGCCTTCATCAGGATGGCGACGAGCTTGAAGATCGGCGCCGACAGGGCCTGCAGGAAGTCGACCACCGGCTTGCCGCGCTCGCCCACCATCGACAGCGACAGGCCAAACAGCACCGAGAAGAACAGCACCTGCAGGATGTCGCCGGAGGCGAAGGCGCCGACGATCGTGTTCGGGATGATGTTCTGGAGAAAGCCGACCACGCTGGAATCATGCGCCTGGGTCGCGTAGCCCTGCACCGATTTCGCGTCGAGGCTGGCGGGGTTGATGTGCAGGCCGGCGCCCGGCTGCAGCAAGTTACCGACCACAAGCCCGATGATCAGCGCCAGCGTCGAGAAGGTCAGAAAGTAGATCATCGCCTTGCCGGCGACGCGCCCGACCTTCTGCATGTCGCTCATTCCGGCGATGCCGGTCGAGACCGTCAGGAAGATGACGGGCGCGATGATCATCTTCACCAGCTTGATGAAGGCGTCTCCGAGCGGCTTGAGGGCAGCGCCCTGCTCCGGCCAGAAATGGCCGAGCAGGATGCCGGCCGCGATGGCCGCGAGCACCTGCACATAGAGATGCTGATAGAATTTCCTGGCAGGGGCCGGCTGGGCCGGCGCCTGGTCGAGCGTGATCGCCATGACTTCCTCCTTGGGGTCGGTCTCGCGGTGTTCTTGCTGTTCTGGACGCCGCTTGGCCGCGCTGTTGGCAATCGCCGTGCCAAGCCCTGAAGACGAATTTAATTGCGTATATTCAAATACTTGACCGGCCACGTGCTTCTCGCGGCGATGCACCCTGGCGATCCCCCGCACAGCGAAAGGTTGATTTGTGCGGATTTCCGCACATGATGGGACATGACCATACCCCCGCCGGAAGAGCGCGACCGCTGGGCGGCCAGGCGCCCCTGGATCGCCTTCGGGCTGCTTGTCGCGGTCATCGCCGTCGTCGCCTTCGTGATCGCCGGCGATATCGGCCGCAACCGCGCCATCGCGACCACGCACGCTCGCGCCGAGGATGCCGGCACGCTGGCGCTCGCGATCCTGCGCGGCGAATTGGAGAAGCAGCGCGCATTGCCGGTCATCCTGGCGCGCGATCCCGATGTGCGCGCGGCCCTGGTCGATGGCGACAGGCAGGCCCTCGACAGCAAGCTGGAGGCGATCGCGCGCGAGACCCGCGCCGCCGTGATCTATGTGCTCGGCAAGGACGGGATCACGATCGCCGCGAGCAACTGGCGCGAGCCGACGAGCTTTGTCGGCAACGACTACGCCTTCCGCGACTATTTCAGCGCTGCCGTCTCCGGCGGCGCGGCCGAGCAGTTTGCGCTCGGCACAGTCAGCAAGCGCCCCGGCCTCTACATCACCAGCCGCGTGGATGACGGCGAGACCGCGCTCGGCGTGATCGTGGTCAAGGTCGAGTTCGACCAGGTCGAGGCCGATTGGCGGGCGCTCGGCGGGCAGACCTTCGTCGTCGACAAGCGCGGCGTCGTGCTGCTCTCCACATTTGCGGACTGGCGCTTCCGGGTCGAAGAGGCCCTGGCCCCACAGACGGCAGCTGAGATCCGGCAGTCCCTGCAATTCGGCGCCGCGCCGCTGACGCTGCTGCCCTTGCAGCGCGAGGGCGAAATTGTCCGCGGCACCGGCGCTGTTGCCGGAGCGCATGTCGCCTCGGGTATCCCGATCCCGACCACCGACTGGAGGCTCGAAGTGCTCCTCCCGGTCGACCAGGCGATCCGGCGCAGCGCCGAGGCGCGGATCAAGGACGAGCTCGAACGGCGCGTCGCCGAGCGCACCGCCGCGCTCGCCGGAGCGAATGCCCGGCTCGTCGAAGAGATGGCGGAGCGCACGCGGGCGCAGGAGCGCCTCTCCGATGCGCGCGAGGAGTTGGCAAAGGCCAACCGGCTCGCAACCTTGGGCCAGGTCACGGCCGGCGTCGCCCACGAAATCAACCAGCCTCTCGCCGCGATGCGGACCTATGCCGAGAATGCCCGCGCCTTCCTCGAGCGCACGGATGCGGCCAGCGTCGACGGCGCGCTCGGCAAGATCGTCAGGCTGACCGAGCGGATCGGCACCATCACGGACACGCTGCGCGGCTTCGCGCGGCGCGGCGGGGGGCCGCTTGGGCCGGTCGATCTTCGAGAGGCGATCGACGGCGCGCTGATGATCCTCGATGCCGCGCTGCGCCAGGCCGGCGTCACGCCGGTGGTCCCGGCGCTGACCCCGCCGGTCTCGGTGCTTGCCCGCCCGGTCGAACTCGAACAGGTCCTCGTCAACCTGATGCGCAACGCCGTCGAGGCCATGGCCCAGCAGCGGAACGGGCAGGCACCGCGGCTCGCCATCAGCATCGCGACTGAAGCCGAGCACGTCGAGATCGCCATCGTCGATAACGGACCGGGGCTCGACGCGGAGGCCCTGGCGGCGCTCTTCACCCCGTTCCGCACCACGAAATCGCGCGGCCTCGGCCTCGGGCTGGTGATCTCCCACGACATCGTCGCGGCCTTCGGCGGCACGCTCAATGTCGCCAGCCGCGCCGGAGAAGGCAGCACCTTCACGATAAGCCTGAAGAGAGCCGCATGACCGGTCCCGACAGCACCCACAGCATCATCGAGGTCGCCTTCGTCGATGACGATCCCGATCTGCGTGACGCCAATGCGCAGGCGCTGCGCCTCGCCGGCTTCCGTGCGGTGCCCCTGGGCTCGGCCCAGGCCGCGCTCGACCGTATCGGCCCGGACTATGCCGGCGTCGTCGTGACCGATGTACGTATGCCCGGCATGGACGGCATCGCCTTGTCCAGGCAACTGCGCGCCCTCGATCCGGACATTCCGGTGATCGTGATCTCCGGTCATGCGGATATCGCCATGGCGGTCGAGGCGATGAGCGAAGGCGCTTATGACTTCATCGCCAAGCCCTATTCGACCGAGCGCCTGGTCGAGACCTTGCGCCGTGCGGTGGAGAAGCGCGCGCTCATCATCGAGAACCGTCGCCTGCGCGCGCTTGCCGCCAGCTCCGACGAGGAGACCGCGCTGCTCGGCGAGGCGCCTGCCATCCTGCGCCTGCGCCAGACCATTCGCGATCTCGCCGATGTCGATGTCGACGTCCTGGTGCTCGGCGAAACCGGCACGGGCAAGGAGGTCGTCGCCAATCTGCTGCATCGGCTCGGTCGCCGCCGTGACAAGCCCTTCGTCGCGCTGAACTGCGGCGCGCTGCCCGAGAGCGTCATCGAGAGCGAGCTCTTCGGCTACGAGGCCGGGGCCTTCACCGGCGCGCAGAAGCGGCGGCTCGGCCGCATCGAACATTCCAGCGGCGGCACGCTCTTCCTCGACGAGTTGGAGAGCATGCCGCCCGCGGCCCAGGTCAAGCTGCTGCGCGTGCTGGAGATGCGCGAGATCACGCCGCTCGGCTCCAACGACCTGCGCCGCGTCGACCTGCGCGTCGTCGCCGCGACGAAGCTCGATCTCGGCGACCCCGCGCAGCGCGGCGATTTTCGCGAGGATCTCTATTACCGCCTCAACGTGGTCACGTTGCGGATCCCTCCCCTGCGCGAGCGGCGCCGCGACGTGCCGCTGCTCTTTGCCCAGTTCCTCGCCCGGGCGGCGCGAAAATACGGGCGCGAGGTGCCGGCGCTGGACCGCAGCGTCGAGCGCCACCTGGTCGAGAATGCCTGGGCGGGCAATGTCCGTGAGCTGGTCCATTTCGCCGAACGCGTGGCGCTCGGGCTCTCCGGCGACATGCCGGCTGCGCAGGCGCGCAAGGATGCAGTGCCTTCCAGCCTGCCCGAGCGCCTCACCGCGATCGAAGCGAACCTGATCCGCGAGGCGCTGGAAGCCAATCGCGGCGATGTCCGCGCAACCCTCGAGATGCTGGGCATCCCGCGCAAGACCTTTTACGACAAGCTCGCCCGTCACGGCATCGACCGCGCGGCTTACGCGATGCCCGAGTGAGCTCCGGCGGGGATAACCGCCCGCGCACCGGCGTGCGAGCGGATACCAACGGCACGAAATCGCTTGATGCCCCCCGCAGGGAGGCCGTTGTGGCGCAAAGCCGGACTCGGGCATTATGGCCGGTGTCCGCCATCGTCATCGTGAACGTCAGCGCCAAGTCCTCAGCGTGCGCCGCCGCTCCTGCCGACTGGCGATCAGCTTCAGCCAGGGCGCCATGTGGAAAGCGCTCATCAGCACGTACATCGGCACCATTCCGTTCAACGGAGATGCGCCTTGTGCGGCCGTGCAGAGGATATCCAGCTGACTACCGCCATTCATGCCGGTGAGCAGCGCCATGACCGCGAAGGTCGGCGCTGCCGCGAGGCATAGCCAGTCGGCAGCACCGTGAGCCGCCACGCCGCCGCTTTCGGAACGGATCGCCATGACCTCACTCACCCCTGCTCGTATTCGTCGTGGCGGCGCCACCAGGGACCACCGGCCTCGTTGCGCCCCTTGGGTGCGCGGTCGAGCCAGGGATACATGCCCCAGATGCCATCCACCCCGCGCGCATAGGTGGAATAGGTGTGGTAGACGACGCCATTGTCGCGCACGAAGGCGCTCATGCCCGGCCTGTCGCGCGTATATGTCGGCACATCGGTCCCGGACATGGCCGCGAAATCGGCGACGGGGCCCGTGACCGGCAGTGCGTCCATTACGAAACCGCTGCGCCGATAGTTGTAGTCTATCGCCCCCGCGCGCTGCACGTCCTCGGTGAACGAGACGTTGAAGTCGTAATTGAAGTCGCCGCCGGCCGAGGATGCCCAGGGAAACGTCCACCCCATCCGCTGCTTGTAGGCCTGCAGCTTGGTGAGCGGCGCCCGCGACACCGCCGTGAGCGTCACATCGTGGTTCGCGAGGTGCAGGTAGAAGCCGTTGAACCCATCGGCGATTGCAGAGCAGGACGGGCACCCCGCCTTGTAGTCGGGCCCGAACATGAAATGATAGACGAGGAGTTGCGAGCGCCCTCGAAAGAGGTCCGTCAGTGCGGCGCTGCCATCATCGGTCTCGAAGCGGTACTCCTTGTCGACCTGCACCCAGGGCAGTTCCTGGCGCCGCCGCGCCAGTTCGTCGCTGCGCCGTGTCAGGTCCTTCTCGTCATCGAGCAGCCCGAGCCGGGCGGCCAGCCACTCTTCACGCGTCCCGGTGATATGTATCGTCATTGTCGCAGCTCCTGTCGTCAGGTGACCTTCGCCGCTCGCCCCTCTTGCGAAGCGACGGGTGGTCGGCGGTGATGAGATTGATAGGGACAGCGCCTCGAGGGGTGGGAGTGACAAATGTGACGGGATTCCGATGGACTCTCTGATCACCGCGGCGGCGCGCGCGCTTGCCGCAGGCGATCCCCTCGGCGCCTTGAACCGGGTTGCGCTGCGCGACGATGCGCCCGCGCTCGCGCTGCGGGGCATCGCGATGGCCCAGCTCGGGGATCTCGTTCGGGCGAAGGGTCTCCTGCGGCGCGCGGCCCGTTCCTTCGGCCCGAAAGAGGCCGTGGCGAGAGCACGGTGCATTGTCGCCGAGGCCGAGATCGCGCTCGCCTCCCGCGACCTCGGCTGGCCTGCGAAGGCGCTCGATGCAGCGCGCGCGACACTCGAGGAGCACGGTGACCGGCTGAACGGCGCCCATGCGCGGCATCTCGAGGTGCGCCGGCTCCTGCTGATCGGGCGCCTCGACGAGGCCGAGCGCAAGCTTGCCGAACTCGACCCCATCCCCCTTCCGCCCGCATCGCGGACCGTCCACCAACTGGTGGCGGCAGGAATCGCGATGCGACGCCTCCGGACGAAGGCGGCGCGTGTTGCGCTTGCGCATGCCGAAGATGCGGCGCGCCTTGCCGGTATCCCGGCGCTGACCGCAGAGGTCGAAAGCGCGGCCCTCCTGCTGAGCACAACGGCAGCACGGCTGATCGCGCGTGGCGAGGAGCGCCCGCTCCTGCTCCAGGATGTCGAGGCGCTGCAGGCGTCGGATGCTCTCGTGGTGGATGCGTGCCGATATGTGGTGCGCGCCCCGCACAGGGTTGTCTCACTCGCCACCCGCCCGGTCTTGTTCGCATTGGCACGGACACTGGCCGAAGCGTGGCCTGGGGACGTATCGCGCGACATGCTCGTCGCGCGGGCCTTCGGAGCGAAGCAGGCCGACGAATCGCACCGCGCCCGGTTGCGGGTCGAAATTGGGCGGCTGCGCCGATTGCTGCGGGGGCTGGCCGGCTTAAGCGCGACGAAACAAGGCTTCTCGCTAGCGCTGCACCACGCTGGCGATGTCGCCGTCCTGGCCCGGCCCGTTGAGGAACGGCATGCGGACGTGCTGGCTTTCGTTGCCGATGGTGAGGCGTGGTCGAGCTCCGCGCTCGCGCTTGCGCTTGGCGCCAGCCAGCGGACCGTGCAGCGGGCGCTGGACGCGCTTGCGGCAACCGGAAAGGTGCAATCCTTCGGTCACGGACGGGCGCGGCGCTGGATCACCCCGCCGATGCCGGGATTCACGACAACCTTGTTACTCCCCGCTCCGCTGCCAAGCGACTAGGATGAGAGGCATGGAAAAATCAGCAGCCGAAATTCTCCGTGAGTATGGTCCCTTTCCGGGTGTCGACCACGTCCACGGATTGACCTTCGATGGCCAGCACGTCTGGTTCGCGTCCGGCGACAAGCTGAGCGCGCTCGACCCTGCCAGCGGGAAGACGGTTCGCTCGATCGAGGTGGCAGCACATGCCGGAACGGCCTTCGACGGCCAACACCTGTTTCAGCTTGCCGAAAGCCGCATTCAGAAGATCGATCCGAAGACCGGTCATGTCCTTGCGACGATCCCCGCTCCGGGCGGCGGCGGCGACTCGGGGCTCGCCTGGGCCGAAGGGACACTCTGGGTGGGGCAGTACCGGGACCGCAAGATCCATCAGATCGATCCCGAGACCGGGACGATTCTTCGCACAATCGAATCCAATCGCTTCGTCACCGGAGTCACGTGGAGCGACCAGGAACTCTGGCACGGCACCTGGGACGGTGACGAGAGCGACTTGAGACGAGTCGACCCTCGAACGGGAGAGATCCTGGAGGTGCTCGATCTGCCGCCCGGCATGGGCGTGTCAGGGCTCGAGGCCGATGGCGGTGATCAGTTCTTCTGCGGAGGCGGAAACAGCGGCAAGGTGAGAGCCGTCCGCCGGCCGAGGCGCCTGGCCTAAGTCTCGATCCCTGCCGGCCGCGCTCGCCTGCAGCGCAGTTCAGTTCGTCAGGACGGTGAACTCAGTCTCGATCGACGAGGCGTGGCGTTGATGATCGAAGCCGTAGATATGGATCGAGATCGCGTCCGTGCTGCCGCGGTTCTGCATGCGGTGGATATTGGGACCTGAGGGCAGCATGCAGCCCACGAAGCCCGGCATGCGCGCATGCTCCTGGGTGGGGACGGCACGGCTCTCGTCGACGGCGCGATACCAGGTTTCGGTGACCGTTCCGCTGACCACCCCGAAGCAGCAGGAGCAATGGTGATCGTGGATCGACGTCGCTGCGCCGGGGCTCCAGACCATCGCCCAGACGCTGACGCCATCGTCACCCACGAGAAGGTTCCGGGCATAGCTGCCGGGCTTGCGCTCCAGGGGCAGGCGCAGAATGGCTTCCGGATTGGCAACGATCTCTTCGAGCACCGCGCGGGCCGCCTTGAGGTAATCGCGGGAAAGCGTGCCGCTATCCGTCCGTAGGACCTGCAGCACGTCTGCGCGCCTGCCCTCGCTCAAAAACCCCTGCATGACGCGAACTCCCCTCTCCATCGCTTGCAGCAAGGATAACTCGGGAGACGGGAAACGCGTTTGCGATCTCGGTCAAAAATTCCCCACTTCTAGAAACTCATACCAATTTGTTCTCTGTCCTTGAAATTTGTTACCCATTCCATGATCAAATGGGCAACCGGATCGCGCGATCGCATGAGGGACCATGGCCAAGCTGGATGAGTTCGATCTCAGAATTCTCTCCTGCCTGCAGAGGGACGCCAGCATGCCGCTGGCCGAGCTCGCCGCAGAGGTTGGCCTCTCGGCCACTCCATGTTGGCGCCGCGTGCAGAAGCTGGAAGGCAGCGGCCTCATTCGAAAGCGGGTGGCGCTGCTCGACCGTACAAGGCTGGGAGCCGGCGTAACCGTCTTCATCGCGGTCAAGACGAGCCGCCACTCGATGGAGTGGCTCGAGCGCTTCCACGCCGCCGTCGCCGACCTGCCCGAGATCGTCGATTTCTATCGGATGAGCGGCGAAATCGATTACCTGCTCAAGGCTTTCGTGCCCGATATCGCGGCCTATGACGCCCTCTACAAGAAGCTGATTTCACGCGTCGACCTCAACGACGTGACCTCCATGTTCGCAATGGAGGAGCTCAAGTCGACAACTGCGATCCCCCTGGCCTTCGCCAAGGACGGCTCCTGAGCCCGGAGCAAGCGCCAGTGGCTGTCGACCCCCGGTCCTCCGGTCGCGCAATGCTCGGCAACCGCCGGCAATCCCGGACGGTTCGGGCTCAACCCTGTCAATGACCGTGGCGACATTGTCCGTGATCGGCCAAGGCCTCGATGATCGCACAGTCGCAAGCCTTGACGCCGCCCGAGCAAGTGGTGGCGATGCGAGCGAGCTCGGTCTCCAGCGAGCGCAGCTTCGCGATCTTGTCGCGGACCTCGTCGAGATGGCTGACCGCGATCGCATGGGCTTCATCGCAGGCCATCGCCGGATTGTCGGAGAGGCGGAGCAAGGTCCGGATGCCTTCTACGGGGAAACCCAGATCTCGCGCGTGCTTGATGAAGGCGAGCCGCTCGATATGGCGTCGTCCGTAGCGGCGCTGATTGCCTTCCGAACGCTCGGGTGGCGGCAGCAGCCCGACCTGCTCATAATAGCGAATGGTCTCGACCTTGACGCCGGTCCGATCGGAAAGTCCGCCGATCGGAACCACCCGTTCGAGTTTTTTTGCCTCAAGCATGATTTCCCTCTTGAACCTCTAGTCACTCCAGATTGTACATGGGGTGTCTCACAAGCCCGTCAAGCGGAGACAAGTCATGTCCAGCACTGCCCAAGCCAAGCCGCAGCTCCTGAGCTGGAAGGTTGGCGGCATGGACTGCGCAAGCTGCGCGGCGACCATTCGCGGCGCGGTGGAGCGCCTGCCCGGCGTCAGCGAGGTCAAGCTTTCCGTCATGGCCGAGACGCTGTCGCTGGCCCTCGACGAGAGCCGCACCAAGCCGGCGGCAATCGAAAAGCGCGTCGCAAGCCTTGGCTACACCACGACCTCGATCCAGGCGAAAGCAGCGCCCGTCGCTGAGACCGCTGCGCCCGGAGGATGCGGGGACGATCATGGCTCCGAGGCCCACGACCATCATAGCCATGCTGCACCCAAGCCGGCCCATGTTCACGGTCCCGGATGCTCCCATGACGACCATGATCATCACAGCCACGCCGCACCCAAGCCGGCGCATGTTCACGGCCCTGGCTGTTCCCATGACGATCATGGCCACCATGATCATGATCACGGCCACGCGCATGCCCGTTCGGATGCAGGCGAAGCGAAAGCTGCGGCACGAACGGCTGACCAGGGGCACGGCCTGCCCGGCCATGTTCACGAAGCGACGCCGAAGGGCGTCTCCTGGTATCAGACCAACAAGGGCCGGCTCGTTCTCGGCACCGGCGCCCTGCTCGGCGGCGCCTGGACCGCGGGCCTGATCTGGCCGGCCGCAGCCCATTGGGCCTTCATTCTCGCCTGCGTGATCGGCGTCACTCCCGTGGCACGCCGCGCCTTCGCCGCCGCCCGCGCCGGCATGCCCTTCACCATCGAAATGCTGATGACGATCGCTGCCGCCGGCGCGCTCTTCATCGGCGCAGCGGAGGAGGCGGCCCTCGTCGTCTTCCTCTTCGCCGTCGGTGAGGTCCTCGAGGGCGTCGCCGCCGATCGCGCGCGTGCCTCGATCCGCGCGCTTGGCGACCTCGTTCCCAAGACCGCCCTCGTCGAGGAGAACGGCGCAACCCGCCAGGTCGATGCGGCCAAGCTCGCGATCGGACAGACGGTCCTCGTCCGTCCGGGTGACCGCATCCCTGCCGACGGCGACATCACCGACGGTATCTCCGGGATCGACGAGAGCCCGGTCACCGGCGAATCCGTGCCGAAGACGAAGGGCGTCGGCGAACCGGTCTTTGCGGGCTCGGTCAATCGCGAAGCCGCGCTGCGTGTGCGGGTGACCAAGGCGGCGCAGGACAACACCATCGCCCGCATCATCCGGCTGGTCGAAGAGGCGCAGGAAGGACGCGCACCGACCGAACGCTTCATCGACCGGTTCTCGCGCGTCTATATGCCTGCGATCGTCGGTCTTGCGCTCGCCGTCGCACTCGTCCCGCCGCTGTTCTTCGGGGGTGAATGGGCGGTCTGGATCTATCGGGCCCTGGCGCTGCTGCTGATCGGCTGCCCCTGCGCGCTCGTCATCTCGGTTCCAGCCGCGATCGCCGCCTCGCTCTCCTCCGGCGCCCGACAGGGCCTGCTGATGAAGGGCGGCGTCGTCATCGAAAGCGCCGCAAAGACCGGGATCGTCGCCTTCGACAAGACCGGCACGCTGACCGAGGGGCGCCCGCGCGTCACCGAGGTCATCAGCCTCGGCAAGACCGAGGCCGATGTGATCGCCCTGGCCGCTGCGGTCGAGAGCGGTTCGAGCCATCCGCTGGCAGAGGCGGTTCTGGCACGTGCGAAGCAGGATGGCATCGCGATCCGCCCCGCCTCCGAGGCAGCCGCCATCCCCGGCCAGGGTGTCACCGGCACGCTCGATGGCATCTCGATCTTCGTCGGCGCACCGCGTCACGCGACCAGGCGCGCCGAATTCGACGCCAAGGCGAGCGCTGCGGTCGAACAGCTCGAATCGGCTGGAAAGACAGTGGCGGCCGTGATCGCGAACGGCGCTCTCGCCGGCCTGATCGCGCTGCGCGACGAGCCCAGAGCCGATGCCGCGACAGCGGTCGCAGAGCTGAAGGATCTCGGCGTCCGCTCCATCATGCTGACCGGCGACAATGCCCGCACCGGCGCGGCCATCGCCCGCGCACTCGGCCTGGATCACAAGGCCGAGCTGATGCCCGACGACAAGGTCACGGCGATCAAGGCGCTCGGCGCCGACGCGCCTGTGATGATGGTCGGCGACGGCATCAACGATGCCCCGGCGCTCGCGGCAGCATCCGTTGGCGTCGCCATGGGGTCCGGCACCGATGTCGCCCTGGAGACCGCCGATGGCGCGGCGCTGAAGAGCCGCGTGCGCGACATCGCTGCGATGATCCGGCTGGCGCGGGCCACGATGGGCAATATCCGCACCAATATCACGATTGCGCTCGGGCTGAAGGCGGTCTTCCTGGTCACCAGCGTGCTCGGCTATACCGGGCTCTGGGTCGCGATCCTCGCCGATACCGGCGCGACCGTGATCGTCACGGCCAATGCACTGCGCCTTCTGCGTTTCGACGCAGGCAAGGCCGGCTGATCAAGGGAACGGAAGCCTGCCCATGAGTCCGATGGAGATCGCGAGCTATCTGATGGTCGTGGTCTACGTCATCAGCTTCCTCGCGATGTCGGCCATCCTGGCGAAGGAGGCCGGACGGCCGATCTGGCTGTTCGGCAAGGGCTCGGAGCCGCAGGGCGTGCCGGCCCTGCTCTTCCGGATCGCCTTCATCGGCGGCGTGCTCTGGCCCCTCGGCCTGGCGATCTTCGGCAACCCGATCAAGGCCGACCCTTTGGCAATCTGGCTCGACGGTCCCTGGTTCGACGTGTTCGGCCATCTTCTTGTTGTCGTCGGCGCCTGCATCGCCATCATCTCGCAGCGTTTCATGGGCGTGTCCTGGCGTATCGGCGCGGCCGAGGGCGAGCTTGGACCCATCGTCGATGGCGGTCCCTTCGCGATCTCGCGCAATCCGGTCTTCGTCGGCCAGGCCGTCCTGTTCACCGGCCTCTTCATCGTGCTGCCCAATCTGATCCAGATTGCTTTGACGCTGGCGCTATTCGCGGCGATCGCCCTGCAGGTCAGGATCGAGGAGCGCGTGCTCGCAGCCTCGCTCGGCGAACCCTATCGCGATTATCAGCGCCGCGTCCGGCGTTGGATCGGGACCAGGCGCCCGCGCACCGCCCCTGCGCGATAAGCCTTCGTTCACCATCCCAGCGCTTCCGCCGCTGCACACATGGCGGGCAACGTTGCCGTAATCTTCACCAGCAATTTGCGCGGTGTTCGACTGATCCGATCCACGGATTCGGGAGCAAGGAGACGCGGCGAGGCCCCCGGCTGCCGCGAGGAGTTATCGATGCATCGTTCAATCCCGATCATGAGCCTCTGCCTGCTGGCAGTGCTTGCGGTCCCAGCGGCTGCGGCGGATCGCCCGGTGCCGCGCACCCAGCAATGGCCGACCCACAGCCAGCCGCTTCGCTATAATTGGAACGGCGTCTATGCCGGTATTCACGCTGGCGGCGCATTCGACCGCTTCACAGGAGTGACCAGGAAGAGCCGCAACGAGACGCTGCTTGGCGGCCAGATCGGTTACAACGTCCAGACCGGCAGCATGGTCTATGGTCTCGAGGGCGATATCTCGATGAACGGCTTCGGCAAGGGTTCGTCGCGCAGCACCGTCGGCACCAGCGCCGACACGCGCTATGTCGGAACCGCCAAGGCCCGCGCCGGCGTCGCCTTCGACCGCGTCCTCGTCTATGCCACCGGCGGTCTTGCCTATGGCAACATCAAGGCGACGAATAACGGGATCTCGAAGACGAAGAGCAAGGTCGGCTATGTCCTCGGCGGCGGCGTCGAGTACGGCATCACCGAGAACCTGTCGGCTAAGGTCGAGTACAACTACGTCTCGCTCGGCAAGCAGAACTTCCAGTTCGGCTCGGCCCGCACCAAGGTCGGTGTCAATGAACATCTGGTCAAAGCCGGTGTGAACTACCGGTTCTGATCCGCTAGACTATCCGGGGCCCGGTCGCTCCGGGCCCGAATAACCTACGGCCCAGAGGGCCGTTCATGAGCATGGATGGGATGTGATGCGTTTGAAGAGCTGCCCCGAGCTTTTCTGCGACGCGTTCCAGCCATGGCCTACGGCAGGAACGACATGCGCGCTCTGATTGTCGAAGACGAACCGGAGCTGATGTCGTTCCTGTCGTCCCTCCTGCTTGGTGCAGGTTTTATTGTCGACCGCACCAGCAGTGTCGAAGCGGCGCTGGCCGCCCTCAAAACGGCGCCCTTCGACATCGCCGTCGTCGACCGGCGTCTGCCGGACGGCGACGGCCTGTCGATCGTCAAGGCGATGAAGACGGCGGAACCCCGTCCAGCCTTCCTGATCCTGACCGCGCGAGATGCGAAATCCGACGTGATCGACGGCCTCAATGGCGGCGCGGATGATTACCTGGTCAAGCCCTTCGAACCGGGCGAGCTGATCGCCCGCATCAGGGTCATTGCGCGGCGCCGCTATCCCGGCCGCTCGCTGGTGATCTCGGCAGGCAACCTCTCGATCGACATCGAGGGTCGCAACGCCTCGGTCTCGGCCGTTCCGCTCGACCTGCGACGGCGCGAGGCGCTGATCCTGGAAGCGCTGGTCCAGCGCGCCGGGCGTGTCGTCACCCGCAACGTCCTGATCGAAGCGGTCTATGGCTTCGATGACCTGATCGAGTCCAACACGCTCGAAGCCCAGATCTCGCGGCTGCGCCGCAAGCTCAAGGAGGCTGCCGCGAATGTCGAGATCTCGTCGCTGCGCGGCATCGGCTACATCCTGAGGAAGTCCGAACAGCCCGTGTGAGGCCGCCGGGCTCGGTCCCTGTCACCAATCGACCCAGATCATCAGTCCAGATATCGTATCGGGCCTGATGATCTGGCCGTCCGTGCTTGCATCGGCTTTCCCGAACTCCGCATTCCCCGTTTCGGGCCGATGCTTGAGCCCGTCATTCTCCTTCAGAGAACAGCAGGCGGACGGTCGTGCCACCGCCGCGCGTCGCCAGGACGGTCAATGTCCCGCGATGTGCGGTCATGATGTCCTGTACGATGGTGAGGCCGAGCCCCGCTCCGGTCGAGCGCGGCGACATGCGGTTGAACGCCTCCGTCACTTCCGAACGCTGGGTTGCCGCGATGCCGATCCCGTCATCCGCCACTTCCAGCACGACGCCATCGATGACCCGCACGATGATGCTGGATTTCGCCTGGGCATGACGAAGTGCGTTGTCGATCAGATTGGCCACCGCGGCGCGAACCGTGGCTTCGTTGGCCATGATCGTTCGCGTGTCGTCGCCCTCCTCCTCGAGCGCCACGTCGATCGCGTTCTGCAGGATCAGCGGCGCGAGATCGACGAGTACGTCACGGGCCACGCTGTTGAGCTGAACCGGCTCGAACGGCAGATCGGTGCTGTGCAGCCGGGCGAGCTGCAGCATCGACGAAACGATCGTCGTCAGCCGGTTCACATCGGTCGCCAATGCGGTGCGCACGACGCCATCGGAAACAGTGTCGATCTTGGTCCGCATGACGGCGAGCGGCGTGCGCAATTCGTGCGCGACGTTGTTCATGAAGCGCCGTTGCACATCCATGTTGCTGGCGATCTGGTCGAGCGCTGAGTTCAGCGCCGTCGTCAGCGGCATCAGCTCGACCGGCGTTTCCTGTGTCGGCAGCAGGCCTCGCGGCGCCCTGGGATCGATGCTGGCCGCAGCTTCGGCCGCACTCCGCAGCCGCGCGGTGATATAGGAGACCGACATGGCGATCGCCGAGGCGATGATGACCCCGAATATGAAAGAGATGACCAGCGCCGGAATCGCGATGGCCCGCAGGAAATAGGCAAGAATCAGGTCCCATCCCGGACGTCCGCCGCCCGTCGCGACGATGACGCGGCTGCCTTCCATCTCGATGATGTCGAAGGCCAGGCCGTTGTCGCCGCCACCACCGACCCGCATCTGCGCAGCAATCGTCGGTCCATCGAGCCTGACATCGATGGGAAGGCTCGGCCGCAATTCTGGGGCATACTCGACAACGGACCGTCCGTCGGAAACCAGATACCAGAGTCTGGGGCTGGCGCTCTCGATCTTGATCAGGGTCGGCGTCTTCTCCACCCGCAACCCGTCAGCCGCAGTCTGACGCACGCCTTGCCGAATGATCTCGGAGGTCACATCGTTGCGTAGCGCCCCAGGATCCTCGGTAATGAAAGTAAAGGCCAGCACAGCGGCGATGACCGCCGCGAAGAGGGCGAAGCCGAGAAGCGTCAGCCGGATCGTCAGGGCGCGTGAGAGCGAGATCACCGGCAGCCCCCGGAGCGAAGATTTGCCGCGCACGGATCGGACAGCACCCGATTGCGCTGGGGCGTCAGGCGCTTCACTGTCGTGGTGCTCGTCGAGCTATGAATCGTCACGGAGCCTCTGTGCGGTTATGGCTTGCGAATCCGGGGACCGCGCCCGCAGTCCATGTCCATGGACTGCATCCCCATCTTCGTTCAACCCTCCCTCGAGTCTGCTTGTCTCATGAGTGCGCACAGAGCCAGATCGGGAGAGCTGCGCTTGCGCTTCGCCTTGGCCGCCATGCTCGCGCTGCTGTTCTGCCTGACGCAGGGCGCCCGGGCTGAGGAGACCATCAGGCCGGGGCAACTGCCGACCGCCCCGGGGCGCGACATTCTGGGTCTCGTCGAACGGGCCTTCGACACCGCTTCCAAGACGGTCAGCATCCCCGTGGAGCGCTCCCTTTCGCTCTTCGGAGAGCCGAACGCCTATATTGTCGGCGGAGAGGTCAGTGGCTCCTTCGTCGTTGGCGGCCGACACGGCGTCGGTGAGCTTCGCTTCGCCGACGGCATGCCCTCCCCGGTGACATGGTCGGCCCTCTCGGTCGGGATCGGGCTCGGGGCCGATTACGGGCGGGTGATCATGCTGGTCTACGGCCTCGACCGACATGAAGACGTCTTCGGGGTCTATGCCAGCCTCGGCGGCGGCGCGCATTTTGTGGCCGGCGCCAATGCGATGGTYCTCGCCTCCGACCGAGCCCGGATCGTGTTGATCTCCTCCGGGCTCGGCCTGCGATTGTCGGGGGAACTCAGCCGCATCCGCATCGAGCCTGCGAATGATCGCGGCGTCCTGCGCCCTCCTGCAAACATCTGCGCAAACCCGGCCGATTGCCCACCGCCGGGCCGACGCTAAAAGGAAGACGAGCACGGTCGGACCGAACGCCTCGCGCGCGTCAGGCGCGATGTCCGAGATGCTGATGCGCCAGGGCATGCAACTCGTCGAGCCGGGCGGTGATCTCCAGCGCAGTCAGGTTGATCTCGCGTTCATCGGCGCATGCCCGGACATAGAGCGGTTCGGACCAGACCACGCACCCGCGTCCGAACGGCAAGGCGATGCTGGCCTTGTCCCAATTGTCGAGATCGACGCGTGCCGTCGTCACTGCGGCGAAGAGATAGATCGGCCGGCCCGACGCCCGCGCCAACTGGATGGCCCCCTTGCCGGCAACCCGCGAAACCTTCGGCACATCGGCCGTCAACAGCACGCTGGTGTCGCCGCGCAGCGCGTCGCGCATCTCGATGAAGGCCGGAACGCCGCGCTTGGCCTGGATCTTCAGCCGGCTCTGCGTGCCCGAGCCGCGAATGACGCGGTAGCCGGCGCGCTCCATCGCCGAGGCGACCACCGAACCGTCGAAATGGAGCGAGGCCAGCACGGCTGTCTTGGGCGCCCCGTCCAGGGCGACAAGGCTCAACATCTGCTGGCCATGCCAGGTCATGGCGATGAACGGTTCGCGGCTGCGCTCCCAGGGCCGCGCGCCGGGGATCACCGGCTTGAAGCGCGTGGTTTGCGCCACGAGATTCAGATACGCATGCAACGCGCGCCCCGCGAGGCCCGCTGATCGTTCTTCCCTGAGATGCATCGCCCCAATCTCCACGGTGAATCACCTGGAGTGGTCGGCGCGTTGGCTTGCTGGAACATTGCACGGACAGGTTGCGGCCCCCGAATGGCGAAACGAGCGGCATGCCCCGTTGCCGGCGGGGTTCGCCCTGCCTATCGTGCAAGGGTTCAGTTTCCTCCAAGTCGGGTTTCATGCCAGCCAAGGATATCGCGATAGCGGGATGCGGCCCGGCAGGGCTGGCGGCCGCACTGATGCTGCATCGCGACGGACATCGCGTCAGGCTGTTCGAGCGCTTCGAGACGCCTCGTCCGGTCGGATCCGGTCTGATGATCCAGCCGACCGGTCTCGCCGTCCTCCGGGAATTGAAGCTCGCCGAAGCCACCCTCGCGGCGGGGGCCAGGATCGACCGGCTCTTCGGGCGCGCCGAACCGTCGCAGCGCATCGTACTCGACGTGCGCTATGCGGCACTTGGGCAGGATGCCGGCCATGGCATCGGCATTCATCGCGCTGCACTGTTCGACATCCTGCACGACGCCGCACGAGAGGCCGGAATTGCGATCGAGGGAGGCCGCAGCGTGGCCTCGAGCGAAATCGTCGGGGCGAACAGGCGCGCGCTCATCTTTGCCGACGGCACACGGACGGAGCCCTTCGACCTTGTCGTGGATGCCCTTGGCACCATGAGCCCGCTCGCGCGCCATCAGGGCCGGCCGCTGGCCTATGGCGCGCTCTGGGCCAGCCTCGATTGGCCCGACGACGCGGGCTTCGACATGGCGACGCTGGAACAGCGCTATATCCGCGCGAGCACGATGGTCGGGGTCCTACCCATCGGCCGGCTGGCCCAAGCGCCGACCGCAAAGGCAGCCTTCTTCTGGTCGCTGCGCTGCGACCGTCTCTCGGACTGGCAGCGCTCCGGACTTGCGGCGTGGAAGGCGGACGTCCTCAAGCTATGGCCGGCAACTGCGCCCCTGCTCGCGCAGATCGAAACGCCGGATCAACTGACTTTCGCACGCTATGCCCATAGGACCACGCCCGTCCCAACGGAGCCTGGCCTGATCCATATCGGCGATTCCTGGCATTCGACGAGCCCGCAGCTCGGTCAGGGAGCCAATATGGCGTTGCTCGACGCCTTCGCGCTCGCAAAGGCGCTGCGCGACGGGAACGAGACGACGATTGCGCCAGGTTTTGCCATCGCCGCGCGTCGCCGACATGTCCGGCTCTATCAGACCATGAGCGCGATGTTCACGCCGGTCTATCAATCCGACAGCCGGATCCTGCCCCTGCTCCGCGATCGGATCGTCGGGCCGCTCGCCCGGATCTGGCCGGCCCCTGCCATCCTGGCGGCGATGGTCAGCGGTTTGATCGGCGCACCCCTGAAACGGCTCGGGCTGCCCGCCCCAGCGGCGATCACGCTGGGCGACGCAATCGAGGCGCAGACCCAAGGCAGGCGCGTGATCGTGTTTGACGGTGAATGCGTGATGTGCTCGCAACAGGCACAATTCGTCATGCGCAATGACCATGAACGCCGCTTCACGCTCACCACCGCGCAAGGGCCCCTTGGCCAGGAACTCTATCACCGCCTCGGCCTTCCCAAGTCGGACTTCGAGACGATGCTGCTGATCGAGGGCGGGCGAATCCTGGGCCGGTCGGACGCTGTCATCGCCATTGCGGCAGGGCTGGGCTGGCCCTGGCGCATCGCACTGGCGGCACGCGTCATTCCACGACCGCTCCGCGACCGGCTCTATCGCCTTGTTGCCCGCAATCGCTATCGCTGGTTCGGCCGACGCGAAACCTGCTGGCGCCCCACCCCGGATATGGCGGACCGCATCCTGTGAAGGTTCTCCTGCTCGGTGGCTATGGCGGCTTCGGTGCCCGCATCGCGCGGCGGCTGGCCGATACGGGGCACGAAGTCCTGGTCGCCGGGCGCAGCCTGGAGAAGGCGGAACGCTTCTGCGCTGGCAGACCGCGCCTCACCCCGCTTCTCCTGGACCGGGACCGCGATATCGCGCTGGCGCTCGCCGAGCACCGCCCTGCTGTCCTGATCGACGCCGCAGGCCCCTTTCAGGGCCTGGATTATGCGGTCGCTCGCGCCTGTATCGCCGCGCGGTGCCACTATCTCGACATCGCCGATGCGCGCGATTTCGTCACCGGCATCGGGTCTCTCGCTGAAGCGGCCCTGGCCGCCGACGTGGTCGTCGTCTCGGGCGCCTCCAGCGTCCCTGCCTTGTCGGGCGCTGTGGTTCGCGCCCTCGCAGACGGTATGGATCAGGTCCGCGCCGTCGAGCTCGCGATCAGCGCCTCTAACCGCGCGACCGCGGGCGCTTCGGTCACGAAGGCAATCTTCTCCTATATCGGCAAGCCGATCCCGCTCTGGCGCGCAGCGCGCCGGACGAACGGCTTTGGCTGGCAGGACATCAGGCGCGAAGACTTCACGATCGCCGGCGAGCCACCTCTTGCAGGCCGCCTCGTGGCCCTGGCAGATGTGCCCGATCTCACTCTCCTGCCCGATCGCCTTCCGGGAAAGCCCTCCGTCAGTTTTAGAGCCGGCACCGAGCTCCGCTGGCAGAACCGTGCGCTTTGGCTGGCAAGCTGGCCTGTTCGATGGGGTTGGATCGGGAACCTGACCCGCTTTGCGCCCCTGGTCCTTCAAGCGCAGCGGCTGAGCTCTTCATGGGGCAGCGATCGCTCCGGCATGATGGTTCGACTGTTCGGGTACGCTGACGGCCGGGCTGTCGAACGGCGATGGACATTGATCGCGAGCAAGGGCGATGGTCCGGAGATTCCAGGCCTGGCGGCCGCAATCCTCGTCGACAGGCTCGCCAGGCGTGACGTTCCAGCCGGGGCCCGCGATGCCGGCGAGATGCTGTCACTGCCAGAGTTCGAGCCGGCCTTCACGCAACTGGCGATCCGGCACGAGATGGCAGAGCTGCCGCAGCCTCCCCCGCTCTATGCCCGGGTCCTCGGCGATGCCTTCGCGACCCTGCCTGCGGCCCTCCGCGCGATCCACACTGTCCTCCGCGATCGCGGCGCCCATGGACGGGCGATGGTGACGCGCGGGCACAACCCGGTTGCACGCGCTATAGCGGCCCTATTCGGCTTTCCGCCTGAAGGGGAGCATGGGCTGCACGTCGCCTTTGCGGAGAATGGCGGCGTCGAAACCTGGATTCGCGACTTCTCGGGCCACCGCTTCAGCAGCCGGCTGTCGCGGCAGGGGCGACTGCTCATGGAGCGCTTTGGCCCGCTGCGCTTCGGCTTCGATCTGCTCGCTGACGACAAGGGGCTCGCGATGCAGCTGAAGCGTTGGTGGCTGGGCCCCGTCCCCCTGCCACTTGCCCTGGCGCCTCGCTCGCTGGCGCGCGAATGGGAGGAGGATGGCCGCTTCCATTTCGATGTCCCGATCGCATTGCCGCTGATCGGACCGGTCGTGCACTATCGCGGCTGGCTCGAGCCCATGGCTGACGGTACCGCTGCCTCGCAGCAGAACGCGCCGGACAGGGCCCGGCGCGTTCTGGCTGGTTGAAGCCGTCAGACTCCCCCTCAGGGCAGCCTGCGCCCCGGTCAGGCGGCTTGCGCCAGTTCCGCTTCCGCCTCGACATGCTTCAGCGGCTTGTTCCCTGTCAGGGCCCGCATCAGCACGTAGAAGACCGGGGTCAGGAAGATGCCGAAGGCGGTAACGCCGATCATGCCGGCGAAGACCGCGATGCCCATCGCCTGCCGCATCTCGGCGCCGGCACCCGTCGAGATCACCAGCGGGACCACGCCCATGATGAAGGCGAGCGAGGTCATCAGGATCGGACGCAGGCGCAGACGGCTGGCTTCGATCGCGGCCTCGACCGGCGTCTTGCCCTCGAACTCCAGTTCGCGGGCGAACTCGACGATCAGGATCGCGTTCTTCGCGGATAGCCCGACCAGCACGACGAGACCGATCTGGGTGAAGACGTTGTTGTCGCCACCGCTCCACCAGACGCCGGCCATGGCGGCAAGCAGGCCCATGGGGATGATCAGGATGATCGCGATCGGTAGCGTCAGGCTCTCGTACTGGGCGGCGAGCACCAGGAAGACGAGCAGGATCGCGATCGGGAAGACGATCAGCGAAGAATTGCCCGCCAGGATCTCCTGATAGGTCAGGTCCGTCCATTCGAAGGCAAAGCCCTTCGGCAGCGTCTCGTTGGCAATGCGCTCCGCCGCTGCCTGAGCCTGCCCCGACGAGAAGCCGGGCGCCGGACCGGCATTGATGTCGGCGGCCAGGAAGCCGTTATAGCGCATCGCCCGTTCCGGCCCGGCATCGGCACGCACGTTCAGCACAGCGCTAAGCGGCACCATCTCGCCCGAGGTCGAACGGACCCGGAGCTTGCCGATATCCTCCTGATAGGCTCGGAAGGGCGCATCAGCCTGGACGCGGACGGTGTAGGTACGCCCGAACTTGTTGAAATCGTTGACATAGGACGAGCCGAGATAGATCTGCAGCGTCTCGAAGACATCGGTGACCGGCACGCCGAGCTGGCGGGCCTTGGTGCGGTCGATATCGGCATAGAGCTGCGGAACATTCACCTGGAAGCTCGAGAACATGCCGGCGAGTTCGGGCGCCGCCGCAGCCTTGGCCATGAAGGCCTTGGTCGCTTCATCGAGCGCCTTGTAGCCAAGGCCGGCACGGTCCTCGATCTGCAGCTTGAAGCCACCGATCGTACCGAGCCCCTGCACCGGCGGCGGCGGGAACATCGCGATGAATGCCTCCTTGATGCCGGCGAACTCCTTGTTGAGCTGCATGGCGATCGCGGCGCCGTTGAGCGAGGGATCCTTGCGCTGCTCGAAGGGCTTCAGCGTCACGAAGACGATGCCGGCATTCGACGAGTTGGTGAAGCCGTTGATCGAGAGGCCGGGAAAGGACACCGCACTCTGGACGCCGGGATGCTTCAGGGCGATCTCGCCCATCTTGCGGATGACGTCCTCGGTGCGGTCGAGCGTGGCGGCGTCGGGCAGTTGCGCGAAGCCGACGAGATACTGCTTGTCCTGGCCGGGCACGAAGCCGCCCGGGACAGTGCGGAACAGCACGACCGTCAGGCCGACGAGCACGAGATAGACCGCCATCATCGCCGTCTTGCGGGTCAGGATGCGGCGCACGCCGCCGCCATAGGCCTGAGAGCTGCGATTGAAGAAGCGGTTGAAGCCACGAAAGAACCAGCCGAACAGCTTGTCCATGACGCGGGTCAGCGCATCCTTCGGGGCGTGGTGCGAACGCAGCAACAGGGCTGCCAGCGCCGGCGACAGCGTCAGCGAGTTGATCGCCGAGATCACCGTCGAGATCGCGATGGTCAGCGCGAACTGGCGATAGAACTGGCCGGTCAAGCCACTGATGAAGGCGAGCGGCACGAAAACCGCGACCAGCACCAGCGCGATCGCGATGATCGGGCCGGAGACCTCGCGCATCGCCTTGTAGGTCGCCTGGCGGGGCTCCAGCCCCTGCTCGATATTGCGCTCGACATTCTCGACCACGACAATGGCGTCGTCGACGACGATGCCGATGGCGAGCACGAGGCCGAACAGGCTGAGCGCGTTGATCGAGAAGCCGAAGAGATACATCACGGCGAAGGTGCCGATGACCGAGACCGGCACGGCGACCAGCGGGATGATCGAGGCCCGCCAAGTCTGCAGGAAGACGATGACGACGAGCACGACCAGCGCGATGGCCTCGAGCAGCGTGGTGATGACGGCCTTGATCGAGGCGCGCACGAACTGGGTCGTGTCGTAGACGATCGCGTAGTCCACGCCTTCCGGCATGTTCTGCTTGATCTCGCGCATCACCGCCTGGACGTTGTCGGCGATCGCGATGGCATTCGAGCCCGGCGCCTGGAAGATCGGCACCGCGACCGCCGACTTGTTGTCGAGCAGCGAGCGCAGGGCATAGTCGGCCGCGCCGAGTTCGATGCGCGCGACATCCTTCAGCCGTGTCACAGCCCCGGTCGGGCTGGTGCGGATGATGATCTCGCCGAACTCCTCCTCATTCTGAAGGCGGCCCTGGGCATTGACCGAGAGCTGCAGATCGAGGCCCGGGGCGTTCGGGGAGGCGCCGATGACGCCGGCAGCAGCCTGGACGTTCTGCGCGCGGATCTCGCGCACGACGTCGCTCGGCGAGAGCCCGTGCTCGGAGACCTTCTGCGGATCGAGCCAGACGCGGAGCGAATAGTCGCCCGAGCCGAAGAGCTGGACCTGGCCGACGCCGTCGATGCGCGCCAGCCTGTCCTTGACGTTCAGGACTGCGTAATTGCGCAGATAGGTCATGTCGTAGCGATCATTCGGCGAGGTGATGTGCACCACCATCGTCAAATCCGGCGAGCTCTTGATCGTGGTGACGCCGAGGCGCCGCACCTCTTCCGGCAAGCGGGGTTCCGCCTGCGAGACGCGGTTCTGCACGAGCTGCTGTGCCTTGTCGGGATCGGTGCCGAGCTTGAAGGTGACGTTCAGCGTCATCACGCCGTCGGTCGTCGCCTGGCTGGACATGTAGAGCATGCCCTCGACGCCGTTGATCTGCTCCTCGATCGGCGTGGCCACGGTTTCGGCGATGACGCGAGGATTGGCGCCTGGGTATTGCGCGCGCACCACCACGGTCGGCGGCACGACTTCGGGATATTCCGAGATCGGCAGCACACTCAGCGAGAGCAGGCCGGCGACCAGGATGAGAACCGACAGCACGCCCGCGAAGATCGGGCGATCGATGAAGAACTTGGAGAGATTCATGAGATGCCCCCTTCGGGCGCCTCAGGCCTGACGACGGGCGCCATCACGCGACGTCGTCAGCACCCGAGTTCTGATAGGCGTCCCAGCTCAGCGCTGGGCGATTTCCGTGGGTCCTGCACCGGCCACCCGGCGCAGCTCTGACTTCTCGGCCATCGGCACCTGCTCGGGAGCGACAGCTGCGCCCGGACGAATGCGCTGCAGGCCGTTGACGACGATTTTTTCGCCCGGCTTGAGCCCGGCGGTGACGATGCGCAGCCCCTCATTGGCCGAGCCAAGCGTCACTTCACGCCAGCTCGCCTTGAGGTCCTCGCCGACGACGAAGACGAACTTCTTGTTCTGGTCGGTGCCGATCGCGCGCTCATTGATCACCAGCGCAGGCTCGGTCCGGGCCTGGCCCATGCGCAGGCGCACGAACTGGCCCGGCATCAGCGTGCCATCGGGATTGTCGAAGATCGCCCGCACCCGAACGGTGCCGCTGCCGACATCGACGCTGTTGTCGACGAATTGCAGCCTGCCGGTGATCGGAGTGCCGTCCTGCGTCGCCGTGCCCATCTGGACCGGGATGCGCTCCAGCGCACGCGGACCATCCGAGGCCGGCAGCGAGCCGAGAGCCCTCAGCACCGTGTTCTCGTCGGCATTGAAGCTGGCATAGATCGGATCTACCGAGACCAGTGTCGTCATCAGCGAAGCCCCCGCCCCAGCTGCGACGAGATTGCCGACAGTGACCTCGAGCCGCCCGATCCGGCCATTGATCGGCGCCCTGATCTGGGTGTAGTCGAGGTTCAGCCGCGCTGTCTGCAGGGCTGCCTGGGCGGCGCGGTGATTGGCCTGCGCTTCACGAAGAGCATTCAGACGGGCGTCGAGATCGCGCTGCGAGACGTTCTGAGTCGTCATCAGCTTCTGACCGCGCTCATGCTCGTTGGCGGCAAGCGCCACCCGGGCTTCGGCAGCCAGGACCTGGGCCTGCGCGCGTTCGAACTCGGCGAGATAGGGCGCCTGGTCGATGCTGATCAGAAGGTCGCCCTGCTTGACGAGGTTGCCCTGCTTGAAGTGCACGGCCTCGACGACGCCGGCGACGCGCGAGCGTACATCGACGCGTTCGATCGCCTCCAGGCGGCCGGAGAACTCGGCCCAGTTGGTCAGCTCACGCTGCTCGACGAGCGCGACCGAAACCGGGGTCGCCTGCGCGGCCGCCGGAGCGGTATCGCTCTGGGCCTTGTCGGAGCCGTTCATCACAAGCAGGACGGCGGCGAGAGAGATGGTGGCGGCCAGGCTTCCGCCCAGCAGGCCATGACGGATCGTTCCCTGAATCATGGGTTCATTCCTTGCGAGAGAAGAGAGGATCGAGTTGGTCGCGCTGGCCCCGATCAGGACGGCGCGGTGGATTTGAAGAACTCGGTTACATGGTCACATGCCAGACAGAGGCAGGAACCTTCCTTGGGAGCCTCGGCATAGGCACCGGGCCAATTGGTTGGCGCAGTCTGCACGTAGCGACTGACCGCGACACCCGCTTCCTGCAGCCGACAGGCATAGCTCGCGCATTCGTCACGCAGCGGATCATCCTCAGCCGTGATCAGCAGGGCAGGAGCCAGCCCGGCAAGCCGGGAGGCGTTGAGCGGCGCGGCATAGGGATGAGCCGCCTTGTCAGGCGAACCCAGATAGTCGTGCCAGCCATCGGCCCAGCGACATCCCACCGGACCGGCATCGGCCTCGCGCAGCGAATAGGTCCCAAGGCAGGAATCCAGCATTGGTGAGAGCAGGATCTGCCCGGCGAGCGGCGGTCCCTGCCGGTCCCGCGCCATCATGGCGAGAGCCGCGGCCAGGTTGCCGCCGGCTTCTTCGCCAGCGACGTAGAATGGGGCGCTTTTCGCGACCCAGCGGCTGCGCGCCTTGTAGAGCGCCAGCAAGCCACCAAATACGGCCTCCAGCACATCGGGGAAACGGTGCATTGGCGCGAGCGGATAATCGACCGAAACGACAGCGGCACCGGCGCGAGCCAGGATCGTCGCGACCGCCTCTCCGCTTGCCAGCGAGCCCTCGTTGAAGGTGCCGCCATGCAGGTGCATGACGAGCGCTGTGTTGCGGTTGAGCTCTGCCGGGATGAACACACGCGCTGCCAGCGAGACTGGCTTGGCAGCGATCACCTCGTCCCGCCATGTGACGGAGATGGGGCGATCGAGGGTGGCGGTTTGAGCGGACATGGCGTGTCCCGGCGGCTTCTGTTGCAATGCAACCTGATTTAGACCATCGTGTTTCGGCAATAAATACCCGTAAAGCTCATTCATTATTTCCATATGGAAACAATCGAAGAAGCGACCTGTTAGAGAAAGCCATGGACCAGCTCAGCGCCATGCGCGCCTTTGTCCGCGTCGTCGAAGCCGGCACCTTCACCCGTGCTGCCGATCTGCTCGACATCCCCAAGCCGACGGTGACCAAGCAGATCCAGCAGCTTGAGTCGCATCTCCACGCCAAACTCCTCAACCGCACCACACGGCGCGTGACGGTGACGATGGACGGGGCGGCCTATTACGAGCGCGCGCTCAGGGTCCTGAACGAAATCGACGAGCTCGACGGCAGCATGGCCTCGTCACAGGCCAGGCCGAGCGGGCGCCTGCGCGTCGACGTCAGCGCGCCGCTGGCCATGCGCGTCATCATCCCGAACCTGCCTGAATTCCATGCGCGCTATCCCGACATCCAGCTCGACCTCGKCCTCAGTGACCGACCTGCCGATCTGCTGGCGGAAAATCTCGATTGCGCCGTCCGGGCCGGCGAGCTCACGGACCAGAGCCTGATCGCCCGGCGCATCGGCGAGATGTATCTCGTGACCTGCGCCTCCCCCTCCTATGTCCAGCGCCATGGCGAGCCCCAGCATCCGACCGACCTCGAGGGCGATCATTTCATCGTCGGCTACCGCTATGCCGGGACCAGTCGCACAGCCCCCTTCACCTATGCCGACGGTAAGGAAAGCCACGAGATCAGGGGACGTTTCGTCGTATCGCTGAACGAAGGTGCTGGTTACGTCGCTGCCGCGCTGGCGGGGCTCGGCATCGTTCAGGCACCAACCTTCATGGTGCAGGAGGATATCGCCGCCGGCCGGCTCGTACCGCTGCTGACGAATTGGTGCTCGACCCCCAAGCCGCTGCACATCGTCTACCCACCGAACCGTCATCTCAGCAACAAGGTGCGTGTCTTCGTCGACTGGCTGGCCGAGCTCTTCGCCAAGGACGACCTGATCCAGCGGCGCTCCAGCTTGCCGCATTGCGCCTAGGACCTAAGGCACGCTTTGGAGAGCCGGCCCGGCGCCGGCGGAGAGTCTCATTAAGCCATGGAGACGCACCAGCCCGCAGGGACACAATACGCGTCGATCCCTGCGGCCTGGGCCAGCCATCCAACCTCGTCCTAACTGCTCAGGCAGCTGGGCTCAGGCGGCCTGCGAACTCGCCGTCGGCTTCACATTCTGGTTCATGCGAAACAGGTTCATCGGGTCGTAGCGCCGCTTCAGCTCGGCAAGGCGATGGTAACTGCCTCCGTAAGCCGCCTGGACGCGGTCCATCTCGTCTGCCGGCATGAAGTTGATATAGGCCGTTCCAGCTGAATACGGCCTTGCGGCATCAAAGAGCGCGCGCGCCCAGGCGATGCAGGCCTGATCCATGCCCTGTTCGCGCCAGCGCGCATGAACATTCATGACGAAATGGGAGCTGCGCTGCGGAAAGGCGGTCGCATCCGCCGCAACGCGGCCGGCCGCCCCACCGACATGGCCGATGAAGATCTCGCATTCCGGCCCCGGGAGCCGACGCACCGCGCCAATCAGGATCCTGATCGCCGCGTCCGAGAGCTCGGTGAAGTCGTGGCTCTTCCAGTAGTTGCGGGCCCCGGCTGTGAGCAGAGGATCGAAAGCCTGTTGCCACGCCGCGAAAGGCGCCGGCCCCACCACGTCGACGATCGGTTTTCCGATGGAACGCAGCCTGGCGGTTGCCTTTTCGCCTTCGGCGATGTCGCCGCAATAGCACATCGCGAGCACCAGCACTTCCTTGCCATGCCACTCGGCCGGCAGGAACGGCAGGGGCGGCGCCTGCCGCATCACGACCCAACAGGTCAACTCGTCGGGCGCCACTTCGAGCGCCTGACGATATTCCTTCAGGACGGCCTCGGCATCATCGAAGGGATGCACGACAAGGCCAGCCAAAACCTGGGGGCCAAGCTTGTGAAGCCGAAATTCGAACGCGGTGGCCACCCCGAAATTTCCGCCGCCGCCGCGCAGGGCCCAGAACAGGTCCGGATTTTCCGACTGGCTAGCGCGCCTGAGCTCGCCGTCAGCCGTCACCACCTCGACCGACAGCAGGTTGTCCAGGGTAAGCCCGAACTTCCGCGTGATCCAGCCGAAGCCGCCGCCCAGCGTCAGGCCGGCAATGCCCGTGGTCGAATTGATGCCCGTCGGCACCGCCAATCCGAATTCCTGGGTTTCCCTGTCGACATCGGCCAGGGTAGCGCCCGGCTCGACCCAGGCGCGCTGCGATGCTTCGTCGACTCGGACCGATTTCATCGGTGACAGGTCGATCATCAGGCCGCCATCGCAGACGGCATTTCCGGCAATGCCGTGTCCGCCGCCACGCACAGAGAGCAATAGTCCGTTGTCACGCGCAAATCGCACAGCGCTGACGACATCGGCAGCCACCGCACAGCGTATGATCAGGCCAGGTCTGCGATCGACCATCCCATTCCAGATCGCGCGTGCATCGTCATATGCGGCATCAGTCTCGTCGAGCACGCTTCCGTGAAGCTGCGCGGCGAGCGCCTCGATGGCTGAGGCGCTGATGGATTTCGTTCCGGCCGCCAGTGTCGTGAGGCTCTGGGCTTGCATGATCGTTCCTCCCGAATGGGTCATGAACTCTCAGCCCCCCGCCACAAGAATTCTGCGCCTGCGCCGGGCCGCACTCAATGACGCAGATCACAGAAGCTCGGATTTCCACGCTTCAGCGGATGGAGCTTTGGAGCGGGCAGTCATGCGACGATGGTGTCTAGCGATGACCACAGGCAATGGCGCGGGATCCGACGGTTGGAGGTCGGATGGATGCAAGCCTGATCGGCAGCACATCACCTCAGGCGGAACGAGCTTCCTCCCGCGCATCGAGTTCCGCTGCCACGGCAGCGATGCCGCCGAAAGCGAAGCGCTGGAAATGGGCGACCATCTCGTCGACAGCGCCCCGGTCCGACGCCAGGTCGGGAAAGACCTGCGCGAGGACCTGGCGGTTGCCGACGAGCATCACCACGAAGGGGGCGATGACAGTGAGACAGCACCGGGCAACGACGGGGTGATCATGCGRCACTCCCAGGATTTCGCCGACGATCCCGGTGACGATGCGCTTCTTCGGGAGAATCTCGCGATCCCGCAGCACTGCGAAAGCGGGTGTTGGAGCCAGCACCTCACGGCTCAGGACCCGCAAGGACCAGCTCGAGGAGGCGGGCCCCATGATCGTGCGGACCACGAGACCAATGAGGGTGCGAAGCTTGTCCTCCGGAGTCCCTGGGGCTTCTGCCAGCTTGAGCAGCCGATCATAGGTCAGCAGGCGGCGATGCGCCTCGACCAACACCTCGGCATAGAGCCCGTCGATGCCGCCATAATAGTAATTCACGGCAGCAGAATTGCTGCCCGCCCGCTCGGCGATCTCCTTGCCGGTGGCGCGATCAAAGCCCTTTTCCGCAAAGACCTCTCCGGCCGCATCGAGAATCTGCGCCTTGGTGGCCGCACCGTCCTCGCGGCGACCGGGTCGTTTTTGAGGAATCGCTCGTTTCATGACCCGAGCTTAACGCCGATCAAGAATATTTGAAAGATAGAATTTAAATTCAGATTTGACATATTGTACCACGCGCCTATCCTTGAAGGCATGAGCAAGGCACCGCGCATACTGGCTGTCATCGCCCTCTTGGGGGCCGCAGGCGCCTGGTGGTTTAGCCACCGCCCCGCCGCGACATCCGAGTTGGTCCTCTACGGCAATGTCGATCTCAGGCAGGCCTCGCTGGCCTTCAACGGCAGCGAACGCATCGCCGCGATCCTTGTCGAGGAGGGCAATGTCGTTCGCAGCGGCCAGGTCCTTGCGAAGCTGGATACGAGCCGCCTGCAACCGCAGATCGACCAGATGGAAGCGATTGTCGGGGCCCAGAAGGCCGCACTCGATCGATTGCGCAACGGCTCTCGCCCCGAGGAGATCGCCCAGGCCCGCGCCAACCTGGAATCGGCCAGGGCGGATTCGGTCAACGCCGCCGCGCAATATGAGCGGCGGCGCGCCCTGTCCGCGAATGCCGTCAGCCAGCAGGACCTTGATGCCGCCAAGGCTCTTGCCGAGACCTCCAAGGCAAAGCTCGATGTCGCAAAGAGCGCCCTCGACCTTTCTCTCGCCGGCCCGCGCTCGGAGGACATCGCGCAGGCAGAGGCACAGCTCCGCGGCAACCAGGCGCAGCTTGCGCTCGCCCGGCGCCAATTGGTCGATGCGCAGCTGCTTGCTCCCTTCGACGGCGTGGTTCGCTCGCGGCTGATGGAACCCGGCGAGATGGCCTCGCCCAGCCGCCCGGTGCTTTCACTGGCCATGACCGGCACGAAATGGGTGCGGACCTATGTGGCTGAGCCGAAGCTCGGACAGGTCCGCTCTGGCATGCGGATGCAGGTCACCACGGACAGCTTTCCGAACCAGCCGCTCGAAGGCTGGATCGGCTTCATCTCACCCGTCGCCGAGTTCACCCCGAAAACGGTGCAGACCGAGGATCTGCGCACGAGCCTCGTCTACGAGATGCGTGTCTTCGTCGAGGACCCGCAGGACAGGCTGCGCCTCGGCATGCCAGCCACCATCAAGATGTTGCCGGGAGCCGAGGCTGCGGTCGCAAACAGCGCTGCTGTACCCGAGACCGGGAAGACCAAGCCATGACCCCCGCCGCGCCCGTCTCACCCGTCACGGCGCGGACCCTCCACAAGACGTTCCGCCGGGCCACCGGCGAAACCGTCAAGGCACTCGACGATGTCTCCTTCGAAGCCAGGGAAGGCACGCTGACCGCCCTCGTCGGCCCCGACGGTGCCGGCAAGACCACATTGCTACGGCTGATCGCCGGGTTGATGAAACCCGATGAGGGTATGCTCGACGTTCTCGGCATTGTCGTCGCTGACGATCCCCAGGCCGTACAGGACCGCATCGGCTACATGCCGCAGAAATTCGGGCTCTATGAGGATCTGAGCGTCCAGGAGAATCTCGATCTCTATGCCGATCTGCACGGCGTCGGTGCGGACCAACGCGAGCACATCTACCCTCGCCTCTTCGAGATGACCCAGCTCGGGCGTTTTCGCGAGCGGCTGGCCGGGAAACTGTCCGGCGGCATGAAGCAGAAATTGGGGCTCGCCTGCACCCTCGTCCGTGCTCCCGAACTACTGCTGCTGGACGAGCCGACCGTCGGCGTCGACCCACTGTCGCGGCGTGAGCTCTGGGCGATCGTGCTCAAGCTGGTGCGCGAGGATGGGCTCACCGTCATCGTCAGCACCTCCTATCTCGACGAGGCCGAGCTCTGCGACCATGCAGTCGTCATGCATGCCGGAAAGGTGCTGTCGCAGGGCACGCCGAGCGAGATCACGGCGAAAGCTGAAGGCCGCACCTTCATCATCGAGACGCCCAAGGGAATGCCGGCACGTTCGCTGCAGGCACGCTTGTTTCAGCAGGACGGCGTCATCGATGCCGTGCCCGAAGCCGGGCAAGTCCGCGTCGTGCTCGCAGCTCCGAGCGAAACGGGCGCCCTGCCCCTCGGCGACGGCACGCTTCGGCATCGCCGCGTGCCGCCACGTTTCGAGGACGGGTTCATGGTGCTGTTTGCCGCCGTCGCCGAGCGCACACGCAGCAGTGCCATGACGCTCGACCAGCCCACCTCCCCGGGTTCCGGCGCCATGGCGGTCGAGGTCCGTGATCTCGTCCGCACCTTCGGCGATTTCACCGCTGTCGATCATGTCAGCTTCGAGGTTCGGAGCGGCGAGATCTACGGGCTTCTCGGCCCCAACGGCGCCGGCAAGAGCACCACGTTCCGGATGCTCTGCGGGCTGCTGCCAGCCTCGCACGGCACGCTGCGTGTCGCTGGAGCGGATTTGCGGACATCGCGTGCCGAGGCGCGGCGCAGGCTCGGCTATGTCGCCCAGAAATTCTCGCTCTACGGCCAGTTGAGCGTCGACGAGAATCTCGATTTCTTCGCCAGTGCCTATGGGCTGCGTGGGAGGCGCAAGGCGGACCGGATCGCCTGGGCGAAGCAGCAATTCGAGCTCGATGCCTTCTCCCGGCTGCCGAGCGGGCAATTGCCGGGCGGCTTCAAGCAGCGCCTCGCGATGGGCACCGCCCTGCTGCACGAGCCGGACATCCTCTTCCTCGATGAGGCGACGAGCGGCGCCGATCCGATCGCGCGGCGCGAATTCTGGGGGCGGATCACGGCGCTCTCCGAGCAGGGCGTCACCGTGATCGTGACCACGCATTTCATGGAGGAAGCGGAATATTGCGACCGGATCATCATCCTCGACGCCGGACGCAGCCTGGCCGAAGGCACGCCGGCCGAGATCAGGGCCCATGCCACGGCCCAGGACGGACGCCAGCCGACGATGGAAGATGCCTTCATCGCCATCGTCGAGACGTCGCGTGACGGGCGTGCCGAGCAGAGGTCCGCAGCATGACCGCCGTGACCTCACAGACCGGCGGAATGGCAAGGCTGCGCCGCATCGCGGCGCTGATCCGGAAGGAGGGCTGGCAGGTCGTGCGCGACCCGAGCAGCATCGCGATCGGCGTGATCATGCCGATGCTGCTGCTCGTGCTCTTCGGCTACGGGCTTTCCTTCGACGTCAAGAACGTCCCGGTCGCGATCGTCATGGAGGACATCTCGGCCGAGGCGCGCGGCGCGGCGTCGAGTTTCGAACTCTCCGACTATTTCAACGCGGTGCAGGTCAAGACCATGGCCGAGGCCGAGCGGATGATGCTCGACAAGCGCGTCCACGCCATTGTCCGCATACCGCCCGATTTCGCGCGCCGGATGGAGCAGGGCACGGCCGAGATCCAGGTGCTGGTCCATGGCACCGACGCCAATACCGCCCGCATCTCGCTCGGCTATGCTCAGGGTGCCGTTGCAACCTGGATGGCGCGCGAGGCCGCGATGGGCCGCATCATCGCCGGTCCGCCAGTCTCGATCGAGAGCCGGCTCTGGTTCAACGATGCCAATAACAGCAGCTACTTCCTGGTTCCCGGCCTGATCGTGCTGGTGATGACGCTGATCGGTGCGCTGCTGACCGCGCTTGTCGTTGCGCGGGAATGGGAGCGCGGAACCTTCGAGGCGCTGTTCGTCACGCCCGTGCGTCCCGGCGAGATCCTGCTTGGCAAGACCGTGCCCTATTTCATCCTCGGCATGATCGGGCTCGCCCTCTCGATCCTTGGTGCCAAGCTGCTCTTCGGCGTGCCGATCAGAGGCTCGCTCGGGCTGCTGGTTGCCGTGTCGATGCTCTATCTGATTGTCGCGCTCGGCATCGGCCTGTTGATCTCCTCGCTGACCAAGAGTCAGTTCGTCGCGAGCCAGATCACGATCATCGCCACCTTTCTCCCGGCGATGATGCTGTCCGGCTTCATGTTCGACATCCGCAGCATGCCGGTCGCGATCCAGGTGATCACGCATATCTTCCCGGCGCGCTATTTCGTCAGCGTTCTGCAGACCCTGTTCCTCGCCGGGGACATCTGGCCGGTGATCCTGCCGAATGCTGCGGTGCTGGCCGTCATGGCCGCGGTGCTGATCGCGCTTGCGATCCGCGCGACGCGCAAGACCATCGTGTGAGGTGGGCCATGCTCGACACGCTGCTGCGCATCCTCGCCCTGATCCGCAAGGAACTACTCGCGATCCTGAAGGATCCGAAGAGCCGCATATCCCTGATCGCCCCACCGGTCCTGCAGTGCCTGATCTTCGGCTATGCCGCGACCTATGACCTCAACAACGTGTCCTATGCACTGCTCGACCACGATCGAAGCGCCGTCTCGCGCGCACTGATCGCGCGCCTGGACGGTTCCGGCACCTTCACGCGGGTCGCCACGCTCGACGTCGAGCGCCAGATCGCCGACATCATCAACGACCAGCGCGCCTTGCTGGTGATCACCATTCCCTACGATTTCGAGCGCGGTCTGCAGGCGGGGACCGCGCCCGCCGTGCAAGTCATCGCCGACGGTCGCAACTCAAACACCGCGGGTACCGCCCAAACCTATGTCAGCCAGATCGTCACCGGCTTTGGAGCCGACTGGCAGAGTTCGCACGGCCAGCCCGGCCCACCCGTTCGCATGACCACACGGGCCTGGTACAACCCCACCCTCGAAACGCGCTGGTACATGGTTCCGGCCCTGATCGGCACCATCACCATGATGATGACGATGATGCTGACTGCGATGTCGGTGGCGCGAGAGCGCGAGGAAGGCACATTCGATCAGTTGCTGGTGACGCCGTTCCGGCCCTCGGAGATCATGGTCGGCAAGGCGGTCCCCGCCATGCTGATCGGGCTCACCCAGTCGACGCTGATCCTGCTTGTGGCGCAGCTCTGGTTCCAGATCCCGTTCTCCGGCAGTTTTGCGATGCTCTATCTCGGCCTCTTCCTGTTCCTCGCGGCATCGGTCGGGATCGGCCTCTTCATCTCGTCCATCGCGGGCAATATGCAGCAGGCAATGATCGGCTCATTCGTGCTGCTGATGCCCTTCATGCTGCTCTCGGGCCTGACGGCTCCGATCGGCAACATGCCCGAGATCCTGCAGTACTTCACCCTGATCAACCCGCTGCGCTACGCCATCAGCATCACGCATCAGATCTATCTGGAGGGCGCCGGAATCAGGCAGCTCTTGCCGGAGATGCTGGCGCTCATTGCCATTGCCGCCGTGACCCTGCCCTTCGCCGCCTGGATGTTCAGGAACAGGCTCACCTGAGCCGATGGCGCCAACCATCGGCCCGAAAAGTGGATTGCGATCGTCGGGGAAGCCGACGCGATCACAGAAGGCCAAGCCCTCCGGCAGGATACGATATCCGCTCTGCAGAACTAACCGCCGGTGCGCAGCACGGAGAATTCCGCCCGCCGCCCCGGCGCGATCCGGCCATGGCTGGTGGACAGGCCGAGATAGGCCGCAGGCGTTGCGCTCGCCATCGCCAAGGCTTGCTCAAGCGTCGCGCCGCCGTGCCGATAGGCATTGAGAATCGCGGCATTCATGTCGAGATGAGCGCCTGCGAGGCGGCCCTCGGCATTGACGAGCCGGCCGCCGCTGACATGAATCGTCTCGCCGAAGAGTTCGAAGGCATCCCTGTCGGCGCCGATCGTCGCCATCGCGTCGGTGACAAGCATCATCCTGTCCGGCCCGATCGCGCGAAACGCAGCCTGAAAGGACGGCCAGGCGACATGGTGCCCGTCCGCGATGATGCCCGCGGTCAACCCCATGCCCGACATCACCGAACCGACCACGCCCGGCTCGCGCGAGCCGAGCTGCGACATGGCGTTGAACAAATGGGTGGCACCGCTCAGGCCCTCGGCATGGGCCGCCGCCATCTCAGCCGCGCTCGCGTTGGAATGGCCCGCGCAGACCTTGACGCCACGCGCGACCAGCGCGCGGATGAAGCCGGAAGGCACGCATTCGGGCGCGAGCGTCACCAGTGTCACGCCAGCGGCGCCGAGCGACGCCAACAGATCGATATCCTCCGGCTCGGGCCGCAGGAGATTGGCGACCAGATGCGCACCACGACGCTCGGGATTGATGAAGGGGCCCTCGATGTGGATGCCAAGAACGCCCGGCACAGCTCGCGCAATCGCTTCGCGTGCAGCTGCGATGGCCTTCGCGATATCTGCCCTGCTKGCGCTGATGAGGGTTGGCAGCAGGAACCGCGTGCCGAAGCGGGCATGGGCAGCGCTGATCGCAGCGATGCCGTCGCAGCTCAGTGTATCGTTCAGCATGACGCCGCCACCGCCATTGACCTGAACATCGATGAAGCCCGGCGCGAGCACGCCGTTATCCGGCAGTTCCTCGATCACGCAGTGCGGCTGCGCGCTTGACGGCAGCATCTCGGTGACGATCCCGTCCTCGGCGACGACGAGGCGATCCGGCCAGATCCGCTCGCCATCGAACAGGCGCCGCGCGCGCCAGCCCTGCCGCCGCGCTGCCATCACAGCGTCTCCGTGACCTTGACCAGCCCCGGTGGGCGATCGACATCGCGGCCAAGCCGCACCGCCTCGGCTTCCAGCGCGCGATAGACAGGCACCAAGAGCGCGATCGCGTCGAGCACCGGGTCGCCGGCTGCCAGTCCCGGGAGTGTCGGACGCGGTCCGCATCCCGAGAAGATCGACGCCCCCTCGCGACGAAGCGTCGCCAGGGCCTCCTCGATGCTCTCCGAAACCTCGCCACCGGCATTGAGGCCGAGGATCGGATGCTCGCTCCGGATCGCGGCCTTGGGTCCGTGCAGGACTTCCGCGGCGCTGAACGCCAGCACGGGCACGCCCAGGACCTCGGCCGCCTTGAGCGCGGCCTCGCGCGCCGGGCCCAGCGTCAGACCGCGCCCGATCACGAAGCCGGCAGGCGCATCGGAGAGCCGGCGCGCCCAGGCCGACCAGTCGAGGGTGAGCGCCTGGGCAAGACGTTCCGGAGCCGATTGCGCAGATGTCGCGAGTGCAGCGTCCCTGCTCAGACGCGCGACCAGCA
The DNA here is from genome assembly GCF_056406775.1 of Allobosea sp. P1_A7. NCBI lineage: Bacteria > Pseudomonadati > Pseudomonadota > Alphaproteobacteria > Hyphomicrobiales > Alloboseaceae > Allobosea > Allobosea sp. P1_A7. The sequence continues at coordinate 21,842 of NZ_JBFTZN010000005.1, read as the reverse complement.
GCATGCCGACCAGCATCGTGTTCACAACGGTCTTGGTTGCGGCCACGGCGAGCTCGGGACCCGCCGCGATCGGGATGACATGGCGGCAGGCCCGAGCGGCAGGGGAATCGGGATCATTGACGATCGCGACCGTTTGCGCCCCGGCCGCTGTCGCCTGCTCGGCCGCCGCCACCAGATCGGGGCTACGGCCAGACTGCGAGATCAGGATATAGAGCGCCTCCTTGAGACGCGGGCTTGCGCCATAGCGCGTCACCACCGAAGGGGCCGCAGCAGCAGAACTCAAGCCCAGGCGGGTCTCGATGAGATAGCGCAGATGCGTGCCTGCATGGCCGGAACTGCCCCGGCCGCTGACGACGACATGGCTGGTGCGCGACATCTGCAGCGCATCGGCGACGCGCGCAATCTCGCCTTGCCCCTCCTGCAGAAGCCGCGCCGCGGCCTGGGGGATTTCAGTGATCTCGGCCGACATGCGGGAGGGGTTTCGATCCTGCAGTGTCACGGTTGCGGCCCCATCGCTTCGCCCTTCAAGGTCGCGACAAAATCATAGCGATCGCCGCGATAGGCGGAGAGCGTGAACTCGACCGGCTTGCCATTGCCGAGAAACGCACGGCGCTCGATCCTGAGCAGTGCGCTGCCTGCCGGAATGCCGAGATGCTTTGCCTCATCCGCCGTCGCGAGGCCGGCATGGATGCGCTGCACGCCATGGGCAGGTGCTGCCCCCCTCTGGGCGAGCGCGGCGTAGAGCGAGGTTTCGATCAGATCCGGCGACGGCAGGATGGTGGCCGGCACGACGGCGCATTCGATCGCCAGCGGCTCTCCATCCGCCGTTCTGACCCGGATCAACCGGACGACAGCGTCGCTCGGCCCGAGACCCAGCGCCATCGATTCCTGCGGCTTCGGCCGCGCCAGCTCCTTCGACAGCCAGATCGAACCCGGCCGGCCGCCGCGGTTCTCGATATCGGTCGAGAAACTCGCCAGGACCGAGAGCGGCTGCTCCATACGCGAGGCGACAAAGGTGCCCGAGCCATGCCGTCGCGACAACGCGCCGCTGCGAATGAGCTCGTCGATGGCATTGCGCACGGTGACCCGGGCATAACCGGTCAGCTGGGCGAGATCGCGCTCGGACGGAACGGCATCGCCGGGAAGGAAGACCTCGGTCTCGATCAGCCGGGACAGAGCGCCGGCGAGCCTGAGATAGCGTGGCGTCGGGTCGTCTCCGGCGAGCGCCTGAAGGATCGCCTGCTGCTTGGCCGGCATCGCTTCGGGGGCAGCGTCGGACGCACCCTCGCGCGGACGCCGCGGACCGCGCCCGGGTGAGGTTTCGCTCACGGGGCCGCCCTGGGAGGCGCCTTGGCCAGGTCGTTCGTCCCGACGCCGAGATCGAACAGGGCCAGGCGCAGATTGCCGTGATGGCGAGCGAGCAACGTCTCGGCAAAGGCAGCCTCGGCGCCGCTTGCAAGCAGCACGGCGCGCTTCACATCGCCGCCGGCGCGGTCGAGATGGCGGGCGGCGGCCTCCATGCCGCATCCGGTGATCATCTCGACCATCTGCGCCGCCCGCAGCCGGAGCTTGGCATTGGTCGCGCGCATATGGACCATCAGGCCGCGATAGACCCGGCCGAGACGAATCATCAGCAGCGTCGAGAACAGGTTGAGCACGATCTTCTGGGCGGTTCCGGCCTTCATCCGGGTCGAGCCGGCAACGACCTCTTCCCCGGTTTCGGTGAGGATGCCGAGATCCGCCGTGCGCAGCAGTGCCGAGCCGCGGTTATTGGCGACGCCGATGGTCAGGGCGCCACGCGCCTTGGCTTCCCCGATGGCAGCGAGCGTGTAAGGCGTGCGGCCGCTGGCAGCGAGACCGATCACGACGTCGTTCGGCCCGACATCGGTGCGGCGCATCGCGCCCGCGCCGTCATCGACCGAATCCTCGGCATTCTCGACGGCGTGGAGGATCGCCTCGTCGCCGCCAGCGATGGCGAAGGCCAACCGCTCTTCCGGCCAGTCGAAGGTCGGGGTCAGTTCCGCGCCGTCCTGCACGCCGATGCGGCCCGAGGTGCCGGCACCTGCATAGATCAGGCGGCCACCGGCCTCGAGGCGCGGCACGGCCGCGGCAACGGCTTCCGCAATCGCCGGCAAGGACGACGCGATGGTGGCGACCGCTGCAAGCTGGCCTTCGTAAAGCGCCTTGAGGATGTCGAGGTCGCCCCAGGCATCAAGTTCTCGAAAGCGCGCGCTGACGTCTTCAGTCGCCATGGATAGCCCCTCGTGACCAGACCAAAATAAGTCCACTTTAGCCCAGTAGCAAGCGAGGAACCGACAGGGAAGAGWTGTTTCGTCTGGAAGCCTCGCGGCCTCGACCAGCACCCCTCGTTTTGCTGGGTTGTCGGACCAACCGCGCCGACCCGATTCTCGCTTCACAACGGCAAGGCAAGCCAGCCGATCGCACCGCGGCGGGCCAATTCATCTTTGGGCCGCGCCGCCAAAGGTCGGATTGCGGATGCTGCGATGCGGGGCCCGGCGCTGGCTGCCCGAAGCGCGCCGCCGACGCGAAGACTAGCTCGGCAGGTTGAGCCGCCCGCCGGTCAGCGGTTCCGGCACCCCGGTCGTGCCGGGCAGGCTGAGCGGCAGGCTCTTGACCGAGCGGATCGCGAGATAACCGAAGGTCTGCGCCTCGATGACATCGCCAGCCCAGCCAGCAGCCTCGACGGGCTCCACCGGTACGCCGAGGCGCTCATGCAACCTCGCCATGAAATGGCTGTTCAGGCGACCGCCGCCCGTGACCAGCCAGCGTCTCGGCGCCTTCGGCACATGGCGCAGCGCGGCGACCACGCTTTCCACCGTAAAGGCGGCGAGGGTTGCGGCGCCATCGGCGTCGGAGAGAGCTTCCACGCCCTTGGCGCGGCGATGAAAATCATTGCGATCCAGAGATTTCGGCGCAGGGCGTTCGAAGAACGGATTCGTCATGAAGTCGGCCACGAGATCCTCGTGCACCTGCCCGCTCGCCGCCAGTGCCCCGCCGGCATCGTATTCACGACCCAACCGCCGCAAGACGAAATCGTCGAGGATCGCGCTGGCCGGACCGGTGTCGAAAGCGATCACGTCGTCGCCGTCGATATAGGTGACATTGCCGACGCCGCCGAGGTTCAGCACCATCACGGGCTGCTCCAGCCCCTGCGCCAGCGCACGGTGATAGAGCGGCGCGAAGGGAGCCCCCTCGCCGCCCGCCGCAACGTCAGCGTAGCGGAAGCGATCGACGGTCGGGACGCCAAGCGCTCTTGCAACCGCCGGCCCGTCGATGAGCTGGCGGGTGAAGCGGATTTCCGGCCGGTGATAGACGGTCTGGCCATGCAGGCCGACGAGGTCGATGCTTTGCGGATCGAGCGCCTGTTCGGCCATGAAGCGCCTGACCGCATCGAGATGGGCGGCGGTGACAGCCGCCTCCAGCTCGAGCAGCGGTTCCTTGACCGCTCGTTCGGCCTCGGCAATCAGAGCCTGAAGTTCACGCCGCGTCTGTGCTGGATAAGGGTAGGAAGCGCCGGCGCCGAAGCGGAGCGTCTCGCGGCCATCGCTCTCGACGATGGAGACGTCGATCGCGTCCATCGACGTGCCGCTGATCACGCCGATCGCGGTCAGTGTCTGCTTGGCCAGATCGCGCATCTTCCGTTCCCTAATGCCCGTGGCAAGCTTCAAGGCTTGCACTGGCTCTAGGCGATCGGCTAAGCGTTGTCCAGATTGGTCCCTAAGTGGTCCATATGCGAAACTGATCGCACGAGCGCCCTAGAATGCGCCGTCTGCCGGGAGGGATGGGCCATGTATCGCGCCATGAAGCAGGGTTCGGGACGATGCCGCGCGTTGCGCAGCAGCATCGCTGCCAGCGCCTTCGCGTTGATCGCCGGTGCTGCGTCCGCCCAGGTGCTCGAGGTCGCCGTCGAGGCTTCACCTGCAGGGCTCGATCCCCATATCGTCACAGCCTTCGCCTCGTCGCAGCTCGTGCTCGGCCCGATCTATGAAGGACTGACCGCGCTCGACAAGGACCTCAACATCATTCCCGGCCTGGCCGAGTCCTGGACCGCATCCGCCGACGGCAAGACCGTGACGTTCAAGCTCCGCTCCGGCGTGACCTTCCATGACGGCAAGCCGATGGAAGCGGAAGACGCCGCCTCGTCCTTGCGGCGGGTGCTCTCRAAGGATGTCGGCTCGCCGCTCGCGAGCCGCCTCGGAGCGCTGGAAAGCGCAACGGCCGTCGACGCGACCACGCTCGAGCTCAAGCTCAAGGAGCCGTCGGCCCCGCTGCTCGCATCATTGACCGGCATCGCGATCGTCCCACGCGGGCTCGAGGGCAACAAGGACGCGCTGCAGCGCGCGCCGATGGGCACCGGCCCGTTCAAGTTCGAGGAATGGCAGCCGAACGGCTTCATCCGACTCGCCAAGCATGCCGGCTACTGGAATGCGGCCGAGGTGAAGCTTGCAGGCGTCAAGTTGAACTTCGTTCCCGAAGCGGCCACGCGCCAGGTCGGAATCGGCAATGGCCAGTTCGCGCTGCTGCCGCATATCGTTGCAGCCACCGCGCTTCAGCTCAAGGGCAAGCCCAATGTGGCGATCCGCGAGACGATGGAGCTCGCCTACACGCTGATCGGCATGAACGTCTCCAAGCCGCCCTTCGACAATCCGAAGGTGCGCGAGGCGCTGAACTACGCCCTGAACCGCAAGGAGATCATCGACGCAGCGCTGTTCGGCAGCGGCGCACCGGCTGCCCCGCTGCCTCCCGTGCTGAAGGACTGGGCGGTCGATGTGAAGGACCTGCCCTGCTACACGCATGATCCGGCCAAGGCCCAAGCACTGCTCAAGGAAGCCGGCATCGCCACGCCGATCTCGGTCAGCATGACAATCCTGCCGCGGCAGGACATCCGCGACATCGCCCAGGTCGTGCAGCAGCAGCTCGGCAAGGCCGGCTTCAAGGTGGAGCTGAAGAACCCCGAGCTGGGCCAGTTCGTACAGGACTGGCGCAACTCGAATTTCGACCTCTTCGCCTCGACCAATGCCGGCAGCATCGAGCCCGACGATTATTTCTACCGCGCGTTCCGCACGGGAGGATCGACCAACGTCTTCAAGTACAGCAACCCCGAGCTCGATGCGCTGCTCGACAAGGGCCGCGCGACGCTCGACAAGCCAGCACGGCAGGCGGCGTATCGTGACGCGCAAAAGATCCTCGGTTGCTCGGGCCCGGCGGCCCATATCGCCTATCCCACCCTGTTCAGCGCCGTGCGCGGCAACCTGCAGGGCTATGACATCTATGCCAACCGCTCGCTGGTCTCGCTCGGCCGCGCCAGCCTGCGCTGATCCGGCACGGTCGAGGCATGCTCCGCCATCTGCTCCAGCGCTGCCTCGACCTCGCGATCGTGCTCTTCGGAATCTCCGTGATCGTCTTCATGATGATCCGGCTGATCCCGGGCGATGCGGTCGCGATCATGCTCGGCGCCAATACCGAAGTGACGCCGGAACGCGTTGCGGCGATGCGCAGCGAACTCGGGCTCGACCGGCCGCTGCTCGAGCAATATCTGAGCTGGCTCGGGCGAGCGCTCCACGGTGACTTCGGCACCTCGATCTGGACCGGCCGGCCGGTGCTCCAGGAAATCACGACCCAGATCTGGCCGACCCTGCAGCTCACCGTGCTGGCGCTCGTCATCGGCGCCGGCCTCGCTGTGCCCCTCGGGTGCCTGATGGCGCATTGGCGCGGCGGAYGGGCTGATCTCGTCCTGCGCATCGGCGCGATCGCCGGGCTCACCATCCCGTCCTTCTGGCTCGGCATCGTCATGCTGATCACCGTGGCAAGCCTGGCCCCAAGCTTCGCCTCGCTCGGCTATGTCCCGTTCAGCGAGGACCCGCTCGGCAATCTGCAGCGGCTGCTGCTGCCGGCGATCGCGCTGGCATTGCCGATCCTTGCCAATCTGTCGCGCCTTGTCCGCACGGCGATGYTCGACGCACTCAGCCAGGATTATATCCGCACGGCCCGCGCCAAGGGGCTTTCGGAGACCGCGGTGCTCTACCGGCATGCGCTCCGCAACGCGCTCATTCCCTTCGTCACCAGCGTCGGCATCATGACGGGCTATCTGCTTGGGGGCGCGATCGTGGTCGAGCAGGTCTTCTCGATTCCGGGCCTCGGGCGGCTGATCCTCGGCGGCATCGCCGAGCGGAACTACCCGCTGGTCCAGGCCACCATCCTCATCGTCACCATCGGCTTCGTGCTGGTGAACGCCCTGGTCGATCTCGCCTATGCGCTGATCGACCCAAGGCTCAGGACTACGTGATGAGCCAGAGCCGCCGTATCGCCATCGCAGCGGGCATCATCGTCACGCTGCAGATCGTGCTGGCGCTCGCCGCCCCCCTGATTGCGCCCTATGACCCGCTCGCCCAGGACATCGTCGCCCGCCTGAAGGGGCCGAGCCTCGCGCATTGGCTTGGCACCGATCATCTCGGCCGCGATATCCTGGCGCGCATCCTCTATGGCTACCGCACCGCCCTGATCGCCTGCGGCATCGCCGTCGGCCTCGCGCTGCTCGTCGGGGGCGGCCTCGGCCTCCTCGCAGCCTTCTATCGCGGCTGGTGCGAGCGCATCGTGATGCGGCTGATGGACATTCTCTTCGCCTTTCCCGTGATGCTGCTCGCCATCGGCATCATCGCCATGCTCGGGCCGCGAACGGAAAGCGCCGCCATCGCGATTGCGGTCGTCTATGTGCCGATCTTCGCACGACTGATCCGTGGCCCGGCCCTCGTTCTGGTCGAGAGCGACTTCGTCGCCGGCATCCGCTCGATCGGCGCCTCGGACCTGCGCATCATGCTGCGCCATATCCTGCCCAATCTGGCCTCCGTGATCCTGGTCCAGACCTCGTTGCTGCTGTCGGCCGCCATCCTGGTCGAGGCCTCGCTCTCCTTCCTCGGCCTCGGTACCCAGCCGCCGACGCCCTCGCTCGGGCTGATGCTGGCGGAAGGGCGCAATTTCGTGCTGCTCTCGCCCTGGAACGCGATCTTCGCCGGGCTCGGCATCCTCTTCCTCTCGCTCGGCTTCAACCTGCTCGGCGACGCGCTCCGCGATGAACTCGATCCCCGTCTGCGGGGCCGGTCGTGATCATCCGCAAGGCAGAGCCTGCCGATATCGCTCCGGCGGCAGCCATCCTTGCGCAAGCCTATCAGACCAGCTTCCGTCCCATCATCGGCGATGCGGCGTCGACCTATGACGTTGCGCATTTCGAGGCCCGGTTCGAACGGGACCTGAAGCATCTCACAGTCCTGGACGATGGCGGCGTCAAAGGCGTCCTGCTGCTGCTCGACGGTCATGTCATCATGCTCTTCGTGGCCGAGACCGGCCGCCGCCATGGAGCAGCCCTGCTCTCCCATGCCGAGGCGAATGGCGCCTGCTCGCTTGAGGTCTTCGCGGCCAATATGGGTGCGCGACGCTTCTATGAGCGGGCCGGCTGGCATCGAGCCAGCGAGTACAGCCGCGATTTCGCCGGCGCGGAGCACCGCTTCCTGCGCTATGAGAAGTCCCCCGAACGTGCACAAGAGGGCCMCTGATGGACAAGCTCCTGATCCGTGGTGGCCAGCGGCTGTCCGGAACCGTCGATATCCGCGGCGCCAAGAATGCCGCCTTGCCCGCCTTCGCAGCCGCGCTCCTCTCCGACAAGCCGCTGACCCTGCGCAACCTGCCTGATGTGGTCGATATCGGGACGATGCAGGCCCTGCTGGAAGGGTATGGCGTCAGCTTCTCCGGGCGCGCGGCCGATGCGCTGACACTCAACGCCAGCGAAGCCGCGCCGCGGGATGCGAGCTATGACATCGTCCGCAAGATGCGCGCGACCATTCTGGTGCTGGGGCCGCTGATCGCCCGCTTCGGCCATGCCCGCGTCTCCCTGCCCGGCGGCTGCGCGATCGGTGCACGCCCGGTCGACCTTCACCTGAAGGCGCTCGAGGCCCTCGGCGCCGAAATCAGCGTCGCCGGCGGCTATATCGAGGCAAATGCTCCCGCCGGTCTGCGCGGCGCGCGTATCGTCTTTCCCTTCTCCTCGGTCGGAGCCACCGAAACCGCCTTGCTGGCGGCGAGCCTTGCCAGCGGCGAAACCGAGATCGTCAACGCGGCGAAGGAACCGGAGGTCCTCGACCTCGCCCGCTGCCTCGTCGCAATGGGCGTAAGGATCGAGGGCATCGGCAGCCATCGCCTGCAGGTCCAGGGCGCCCAGAGCTTCAGGCCAGCGACATATGAGATCGTCGCCGACCGCATCGAGGCAGGCACCTATGCGGTTGCGGCCGCGATCACCGGCGGAGAACTCGAACTGGTCGGCGCACGGCTCGAACAGCTCGCAGCCGTCGGCGAAGCGCTCGAAGCCGCCGGCGTCAGACTCTGGCCGACCGATCGCGGGCTGATGGTGTCGCGGCCGGGCCGTCTCACCGGCATCGACATCATGACCCAGGCCTATCCCGGGTTCTCGACCGATCTGCAGGCGCAGTTCATGGCGCTGATGAGCGTGGCGGACGGTACCTCGCTGATCCGCGAAACGGTGTTCGAGAACCGCTTCATGCATGTCCCGGAGCTGGTCCGGCTCGGCGCCGACATCACGCTGAAGGGTACCAGCGCCACGGTGCGCGGCGTCGAAGCGCTCAAGGCGGCGCCGGTCATGGCGACCGACCTGCGCGCCTCGGTCAGCCTCGTGCTCGCAGGGCTCGCTGCGCAGGGCGAGACCGTGGTCAGCCGCATCTACCATCTCGACCGCGGATATGAGGCTCTCGACCGCAAGCTCAGGCGCTGCGGCGCCGATATCGAACGGGTCGGCGCATGAGCGCTGTGGCCGATCTGTATCTTGGTGTCGATGGCGGCGGCACTGGCTGCCGCKGCCGGCTCGAGACCGCCCAGGGAGAGGTGCTCGGCTCGGGCATCGCGGGGCCGGCCTCGCTCCGTCTCGGTCTGGAGGCCTCGCTTGCCGCGGTGATGCAGGCAGCGCGCGGCGCGATGAGCGAGGCTGGCCTCAGCGAGGATCAGTTCAGTCGGGTCCGCGCCGGAATCTGCCTTGCCGGCATCGGCCGCAAGGGCATGCAGGAGGAGCTTGCAGGCTGGACAAGCCCCTTCGCCGTCACAGTCTTCGAGAGCGATGGGCTCGGCGCCTGCCTTGGCGCCCATGCCGGTGAGGACGGTGGGATCATCATCATCGGCACTGGCTCGATCGGCCTCGCCCGCGTCGACGGACGCGAGATTCGGATTGGCGGCTACGGCTTCCCGGTCGGTGACGAGGGCAGCGGCGCCGATCTCGGCCTTGCCGCCATTCGCGTCTCGCTGCGTGCCCATGACGGCCGGGAGCCGCAAACGCGCTTCACGACGGACGTCCTCGCCAGGTTCCAGGGCGATCCGTTCGAGGTCATCGCCTGGATGGACAAGGCCCACGCCACGGATTACGCGACGCTCGCGCCCCTGGTGCTGCGCCATGCGGACCTCGGCGACTCGCATGCCCGGGCCATCATGCAGAATGGCGCGGCCCTGATCGACGCCATGGTGCGCACCTTGTTCGAGCGCGAGGTGCCACGCGTTGCGCTGATCGGCGGCCTGTCCTCCGCGATGGAGGCCTGGCTTGCGCCCGATGTCAGGCGCAGGCTCTCCGCCGTCAGAGGCGATGCGATTGCAGGCGCGCTATCGCTGGTGCGGAGGCATCACGCGCCGGGCTGAGGCCCGTCATAGCCCCCGATGATGACGAGGTCGGACTGACCCGCCTGCGCCAGATGCTTGGTCGCCTCCTGGTATTCAGGCGACTCGTAGCATGCGCGCGCCGTTGCCTCGTCCTTGAACTCGATGACGACGTTGTGCTTGCGCCCCTCGCCGCGCGCGAGTTTGTACTCGCCGCCACGCACCAGGAACTTCGCGCCGAATTTGGCGAAGGCGATGGCATTCAGGGTGCGATACCTGGCGTATGCCTCCGGATCCTCGACATCGACGCGGGCGACCCAATATCCCTTCGCCATGGCTCAGAGCCCTTCCACGACAACGAGATCGATCTCGCCAGCGCCTTCGCGCTCCTTGCGGGCCGCAGCATATTCCGGCGAATTCGCATAGGCCTTGGCCGTCTCGAAATCCTTGAATTCGATGACGACGTTGCGGGCCCGGCCCTCGCCTTCGGCCACCGTCATCTGGCCGCCACGCACGATCGGCGTACCGCCATACTGCTTGATCACCTCGGAGGCCTTGGCGGCGTAGACCGCCCAGAGCGTCGCGTTGGAGACCATGGCGCGACCGATGACATATCCCTTGGGCATTTCCAGCTTCCGTTCTTGGGTTGAAACCTGATCCGGCCAGACTACGAAGCCGCGGCGATCTCGTCCATGATCGCGGCAGCCGCCGCACGCGGGTSAGCCGCGCGGATAATTGGGCGCCCGATGACGAGATAGTCGGCGCCGACGCGGATCGCCTCGCCGGGCGTCAGGGTCCGCTTCTGGTCGCCGGCGGCACTTCCCGCGGGGCGAATGCCGGGCGTCACGATGACCATGTCGGGACCAATGATGTCGCGCACGATCTCGGTCTCGGCGGCGGAGCAGACGATGCCGTCGATGCCCGCGCTGCGGGCCTGCTGGGCACGCAGGCGTACGAGATCGCGCACGGCGAGGCCGTAGCCGGCATCGCGCAGATCGCCATCATCGTAGGAGGTGAGCGCGGTGACGGCGAGCAGCTTCAGATCGGAGTCGGCCCGCCCCTCGACCGCGCCGCGCATGGTCTGCGGATAGGCGTGGACGGTGAGGAAGGTGACGCCGAGCTTGGTCAGGGAATCGACTCCCTCGGTGACCGTGTTGCCGATGTCGTGCAGCTTGAGGTCGAGAAAGACCTTCTTGCCCTCCGAGATCAGTTGACGGGACAGGTCGAGCCCGCCGGCAAAGGCGAGTCGGTAGCCGATCTTGTAGAAGCTCGCCCCATCGCCCAGCTCGGACACGATGCGGTAGGCGTCCCAGATCGTCGGCACGTCGAGCGCCACGATCATGCGGTCACGAAGATCGTTGATCTTGGCGGTCATGACGCTGCGAACTCCTCAATCGATTGCCAGCCGTGCTGCACGATTCGCGTCGTTACGTCGAATGCGAAGAGATTGCCACCGCCTGCGGGCTGATCGCGCAGGCGCTTGATCGGCCAGCCAGACGTAGCGCAGAGCAGCAAGGTGCCGACCCCGCCATGGCCGACGAGCAGAATGTCGCCATCCCCCGCCGCGGCCAGTACGGCCTCTGTTTCCCGAACGATCCGCGACTGCGCATCGAGCGCACGCTCCCAGCCGCGAACGCTCAGCTCGGGATTGGCGAAGAACTCGTCGGCCACCTTCTCGAATTCCGACGGCGGCAGGAACCCCGTGGCCGACCGATCGTTCTCGTGCATGGCCTCGCGGATCTCGACGGGGAGGCCGAGCTGCTCCGCGACGCATTCCGCCGTCTCGATCGCCTTGCGCTCGGCCGACGAGACGATGAGCCGGGTTCCGACGAGCCCAGGCGCAGCCGCGAAGGCCAGGGCCCGTGCCCGGCCGATATCCGACAGCCCCCAATCGGGCACAGGCACGGCTGGATCAATCTTGACCTGGGGGTGGCTGAGGTAGCGGACGACACCCATCACATCGGACCTTCGCACATGAACATCACTTCAAAGCCAGCACGAACATGATGGCGATCAGCGCAATCAGCAGATTCATCATCCAGCGATTGAGCACGGTCATCTGGCGCAGCTTGCGGAACTCGATACCGTCCTCCGGGTCTTCACCCGCAGCTCCAGTGGGATGGACAGCAAGCACCGGATGCGGCTCTTCCTGCCTGCGCCCGCGCTGAGACCAGCTCAGGCTCTGCACCAGCCCCTTGGCACTGCCACTCGTGCGACCGTCCGCCTCGATACCGAGATACCAGGTCACAGGGCCGCCGGCCGGCGGATCACGATCGGCATCGCTGATCCAGAGATTGGTCGCCGCCGAGATCGAGATGGCATCGACCAGGCCCGCCTGCAGATCGCTCTTCAATTCGGCATAGACCGGTGCGGAGACGAAAAGATCGGCCGAAAAGGCCCCGGCATGCGGAGCATCCGCTTCGTCGTCAAAACCCAGCCTGAGCAGCATCTTGCCTTCGCCGGTTTCAGGAAGGGCCCGTATGCTCAGCGCGACGTGCTGAGCACGGTCCGCAAATCCGGCACGCCCGAGCCAATCGCGCCCCAGGGAGCCAAAGCCGCGAAGCCTGGCAACGGAACCGAGCGAACCGTTCTGGCTGGCATAGCCTGAGATCACATCGAGCGGCCCCGTTTCAAGAAGGAGGTGCCGGGCCGGGCTCTGCACGAACGCATTGCGCTCGCCCTCGATCGTCAATCGGCCGTCCGCAGTCGTAACGGCCCGTGTCGTCGCGTCCGATCTCATCTCGACTCTGCCCCCCGCCGGCCCCTTCTAGACCAGCGCGGAGGCAAACGAAAACCGGAGATATTCTCGCTCACGCCGTCTCGCGCGCAAGCTGGGCAAAGACCTTGGTCCAGACATCCGGCGTCTGCGCGCCCGAAACCGCGAGCTTGCCGTCGACAATGAAGAAAGGCACCCCGGTCACCCCGACTTTCTGGGCGTGGGCCTCGAGGCCGATGATCGTCTCACGCAATTCATCATTGGTGAGTTCGTCGCGAGCCGCATTCTCCTCGAACCCGAGTTCGGTCGCGATCGCCACCAGCGTCTCCAGATCGCCGATATCTCGCCCATCCTGGAAATAGGCCTTGAACAGGGCTGCCTTCATCTCGCTGCCGCGCTGCACGGTGGACGCGGCCGCGATCAGCATATGGGCCATGCGGGTACTGGGCGTACGTGTGACCTTCGACCAGTTGAATGTCACACCGCTTTCGAGTGCCGCTTCCGAGAGCCTGATCTCGATTTCCTTGCGCTTGCCGGGCCCGAACTTGGCATCGAGATAGCTCGCCCGGTCCGCACCTTCCGCGGGCATGTCCGGATTGAGTTCATAGGGCAGCCAGGTGATGGCGACGCGGTCGGTCAGGCCGTGATTGGCCAGCGCCGTCTCGAGCCGCGCCTTGCCGATGAAGCACCACGGGCAGACCACATCCGACACGATGGCGATGGGCATTTTCTCTTGCATGATCGCTCCTTGGCGATGCGCCGCGCTGGTACTCAAGCTGGCGGGTAGGAATGCTGCGTACCGAAACGGTCTTCAGCCTGCGCCTCGGCGCCCGGCATCTCGCAGCCCGAAAGGAAGGATGGACCGACCGGAATCTTGCCGGCCCCTCCGGGAATGTCGAGGATATAGGTTGGCTGGCACAGGCCCGAAAGATGGCCTCGCAGGCTTTTGACGAGCGCCTGTCCCTCCGCCAGAGACAGCCGGAAATGGGAGGTGCCCGGTGCGAGATCCGGATGGTGCAGGTAATAGGGCTTCACCCGGTTCTCGACGAAGGCGCGCATGAGCGCAGCCAAGGTCTCGATATCGGCATTGACGCCCCTGAGCAGCACGCTCTGGCTGAGCAGGACATGGCCGGCATCGGCGAGGCGCGCGATCGCGGCAAGCGCCGCCGGCGTGAATTCGCGCGGATGGTTGGCATGAATGGCGATGTAGCTCGCCTTGCCGGGCACGCGCAGGGCGCGGGCGTAATCGGCCGTGATCCGCTCGGGATCGACCACCGGCACGCGCGTATGCCAGCGCGTCACCTTGATATGCGGGATCGCCGCCAGCCGCTTGGCAACCTCGCGCACGCGGCGCGCCGACAGGATGAACGGATCGCCCCCCGTCATGATGACTTCCCAGATCTCCGGCCGCGAGGCGAGATAGGCCAGCGCCGCGTCGAGCTTCTCTCCGGCAAGCGAGGCGCCACCGGGGCCGACCATCTCGCGCCGGAAGCAGAAGCGGCAATAGACCGGGCAAGCATGGACGAGCTTCAGCAGCGCGCGGTCGGGATAGCGATGAACCACCCCCTCGACCGGCGAATGCACGTCGTCCCCGATCGGGTCCGCCATTTCCTGCGGCAAGGTCAGCAGTTCCGCCGCATCGGGGATAAACTGACGCGCGATCGGATCGGCCGCATCGGACGGGTCGATCAATGCCGCGATCGCGGGAGTGACGGAGACGGCGTAACGTTCGGCAACCGCATCCAGCGCCTCACGCCGCGCCGGCACGACAAGCCCCTGCGCCACAAGCGCGTCGATGCTGCGAAGAGGGGTATGGGCGGTCATCGGCGTGTCCTGCCCGGTTCGGCTACCGGCGTCCAGAGCACGTCCTCGATCCGGCGCGCACCGGTGCAGAGCATCACCAGCCGATCGAAGCCGAGCGCGATGCCGGAGGCCGGAGGCATCGCATCCAGCGCTGTGAGGAAATCCTCATCGAGCGGGTAGCGTTCGCCATAGATGCGCTGCTTCTCGTCCATGTCCGCCTCGAACCGCCGACGCTGTTCGGCCGGGTCCGTCAGTTCGCCAAAGGCATTCGCAAGCTCGACACCACAGGCATAGAGCTCGAAACGCTCGGCGACACGCGGATCGCCCGGCTTCGGCCGCGCCAAGGCCGCCTCCGAGATCGGGTATTCGCAAAGGATGGTGGCGCAACCGCGACCAAGATGCGGCTCGATCTTCTCCGAGAGAACCCGGCTGAAAATGTCAGACCAGCTGTCGTCCCCAGCAAGCCGGATATTGGCAGCCAGCGCAGCTGCGGCGAGAGCCTCTCGATCGGTCGCCCCGTTCTCCGCGATGGTCGCGAGCAGGTCGATGCCGGCATGTCGGACAAAGGCATCATGCAGGGTCAGGCGCTCGGGTTCGGCGAAAGGATCGGCGACCAGCCCCCGCCAGTGCAGCTGACTTGCGCCAGCGGTGCGGGCCGCCTCGGCCAGCAGAGCCGCGGCATCGGCCATCAGCGCGTCGTAATCCTCGCCGGCGCGGTACCATTCCAGCATGGTGAATTCGGGATGGTGCAGCGCCGTGCGCTCGCGATTGCGGAACACCCGGGCGAAATCGAAGATACGGCTTTCGCCGGCCGCCAGCAGCTTCTTGGCCGCGAATTCCGGGGACGTGTGCAGGTAATAGGGATGCACGCCCTCGGCATCGTCGATCAGCGCGGTCGCGAAGCCGTGCAGATGTGTCTCGTTGCCCGGCGAGACCTGCAGGATCGCCGCCTCGACCTCGATGAAGTCGCGCGCCTCGAACCAGCGCCTCAGCGCTGCCTTGATGCGTCCGCGCGCCAGCAATGCGGGCCGGCGGTCGGCATGAATGTCCCGCCGCCACCAGGGCGGATGTCCCTCGACCATCGAACCTCGGTTAAGAATCTCTGCAAGCTTCCGTTTCGCCCGCGAATGCGGTAGTTCCGCGGCGACGAAATCCGCATAGYGCGCGCGCTCGATGCGCACCAGCAAGGAAACTCACGTGGTCAAGGTCATCGCCAGCTCCGTTCGCAAGGGCAACGTTCTCGAACTCGACGGGCATCTCTGCTCCGTCATCTCGGCTGAGAGCTTCTTTCCCGGCAAGGGCACCCCGACGACGMAGATCGACATGCGCCGCATCTCCGACGGCGTGAAGATGACGCAGCGCTACAAGACGACCGAGCAGGTCGAGCGCGCCTATGTCGAAGACCGGGATTTCACCTATCTCTACCAGGACGGCGAACAATACGTCTTCATGAACCCCGAGACCTTCGACCAGATCCATGTCGACAACTCCGTGGTCGGCGACACGGCGCCCTATCTGCAKGAAGGCATGAAGGTCTCTCTCTCGGTCTTCGAGGACAAGGCTGTCGCAATCGAGCTGCCGCAGCGCGTCACGGTCGAGGTTGCCGAGACCGAGCCGGTGACCAAGGGTCAGACTGCCTCGTCCTCCTACAAGCCCGCGATCCTGACCAACGGCGTGCGCACCGCCGTGCCGCCCCACATCGGACCCGGCACCCGCATCGTCGTGATGACGGCTGACGGCTCCTATGTCGAGCGCGCCAAGGACTGATGCAGCCCTGCCCCTGTCATCGACGGGCCAGCAGTATTATCGATAGTGGAACGGGACCTTCCGGGCCCGTTTCGTTTTTGAGGGATCCTGCATCATGCCGATTTCCGTTCATGCCGCCGCCTTCGCGGGCATTATCCAGACCCTGAAGGCGCTCGACGCCATTCTCGACAAGGCTGTGGCGCAGGCGGAAGCCCGCAAGATCCAGCCCGAGGTCCTGCTCAACAGCCGCCTGGCGCTGGACATGCTGCCCTTCACCCGACAGATCCAGCTCACCTGCGACTTCGCCAAGAATGCTGCGGCGCGCGTGAGCGCCGGCGAGAACCCGAAATTCCCGGATGAGGAGAAGACCTTCCCGGAACTGAAGGAGCGGATCGCCAAGACGCTCGCCTTCGTGCAGAGCATCGACGATACCGCCCTCGAAAGCGGCATCGGCAAGGACGTTACCTTCCCGCGCGGTCCGCAGCAGACGGTCACGATGACGGCCGAGGCCTATCTGACCCGCTTTGCCGTGCCCAATTTCTATTTCCATGCCACCACCGCCTACGCGATCCTGCGCGAGAACGGCTTTGACATCGGCAAGCGCGACTTCCTCGCCGACGTCTTCGAGGCGTGACGCCTGTATGGCCGCGGCTGTCTCGATGAAATCGGGCGACCAGGCTACGATCGGGCGCGCGACGGCCTCGGACGCCGCCGCCATCGCCGATCTCTATATCGCCGCCCGGGCTGATGCACTGCCCTGGCTGCGCCGGGTCCATAGCGATGAGGCAGTGCGTGACTGGATCATCCATGATCGCCTGGCGCGCGGCGAGAACTGGGTTGCCCGGTTGGGCGACGAGGTCGTGGGCTTCATGGCGCTCGACGGCGACGATCTCGATCAACTCTATCTGAAGCCCGGTCACTATCGGCAAGGCTTCGGCTCACAGCTCCTCGCCAAAGCCAGGGAGCGCAGCCCACAGCGGCTGCATCTCTTCTGCTTCCAGCGCAACGCACGCGCCCGCGCCTTCTACGAGAAGCACGGCTTCAAGACCGTCGACATGAACGATGGCTGCCGAAATGTCGAAGGAGAGCCGGACATTCTCTATGAATGGCGGCCGAGCGCGTCATAAGCCCTTGAAATCGGGAGAGCCCCTCCCCATTTGATGTTCACGGCGATGTCGAGGGCGTTCCACTGTCCTCCATCCTCGTTGAAGACGGCCATGAGCCGAACGTGTGACGCCGGATGTACGCGCGCCCGTTCTGGACATGGCCGTTGGCGTTTCCGGGGCCCGAGGGCCCCGGGACGCAGGTTTCAGCGATCCGCCACGGCAAGCTTCGCACCGAGTGCAACGAAGGCGCCGGCAAAGATGCGCCGCATCCAGGTCATCACCTGCGGCCGGGAGATGACGTGGTTGCGGACAGACGCTGCGAACAACCCATAGACTACGAAGACCACAAAGGTCAGCAGCATGAACACGCCGCTCAGCGCGAGCATTTCCGGCATGGGATTGGTCGCATCCGCGCTGACGAACTGTGGGAGGAATGCGAAGAAGAAGATCGAGAGCTTCGGATTGAGCAGGTTGACCAGAACCGCATCGATCGTCACGCGCAGTGCAGAGCGCGTGTCGACCTTCTGCTCGACCTGCAGGGCCCCGCGTTCCTGGAGCGTGTTCCAGGCCATGTAGAGCAGGTAGGCCACGCCGAGATATTTGAAGATCTGGAAGGCGAGCGCGCTCGTGTGCAGCAGCGCCGCCAGTCCCATGATCGCCGCGAGCATGTGCGGCACGATGCCGAGCGTGCACCCGAAGGCCGCGACGACGCTTGCGCGCGCGCCCCGCGAGAGGCCCGCTGCCACGGTGTAGATCATGCCCGTGCCCGGCGAGGCTACGATGWTGAGGGAGGTGATCAGGAATTCGAGGCTCATGGCGGCGCTCCGTGCTGTGCCGCCAAACTAGTGAGCTACGCCCTTACGTCAATCGCTGTGGGGCGCGCTCCACAACCTGTACGAGCACCGGGCGCGGAGCGCCTGTGCCGTCAATCCTGCAGGAATGGGTTGTTCTGCCGCTCCTCACCGAGCGTACTCGCCGGCCCGTGTCCCGGCAGGAACTGGACATCGTCGCCCAGCGGCAGGAGCTTGGCCTTGATGCCGGCAATCAGCGTCTCATGGCTGCCATAGGGAAAATCGGTGCGGCCCACCGAGCCTGCGAACACCGTATCGCCCGCAAGCAGGAAATGCGCGTCCTTCTGGAAGAAGGTGACATGGCCGGGCGTATGGCCCGGCACATGCTGCACCGAAAAGGCGACATCGCCGATCGACACCGTTTCGCCCTCGGCAAGCCAGCGCGTCGGCGTGACCGGACGGATGCCGCGCATCTCGAAGCGCAGCCCCGAAGCCGGCAGGTCGTCGAGCAGGAACTTGTCGGCCTCATGCGGACCAATGACCGGCACAGCGAGCGCATCGGCAAGATCGGCCGCACCGCCGGCATGGTCGATATGGCCATGGGTCAGCCAGATCGCGACCGGCTTGACGCCGAGTTCCTTCAGCGCGTCCTGAATGCGGTCGACATCACCACCGGGATCAACCACCGCTGCTTCCTTGGTGCGGGTGCACCAGATGACCGAGCAATTCTGCTGGAACGGCGTCACCGGCACGACGGCGACATTCAGGGGGGTGGCAGCCTGCTCGGTCATGCGATCTTTGCCTTTCCGTAAGGGGTGGGCACCTGCTCAGCGCGCCTTGCAGCGATTGGCGAGAAGCACCCGGTATTCGGAGATGGAGGTGTCCATCTGCGCGACATTCTCCTCGCGCTGCCGTCCAGCCTGGCAGGTTGCGAAGACGGAGCGCGCGCCCTGAAGATAGGTGACATGCTCGCGCCAGACGCGGCATTGCGTGGCCTGGTCGGCTGTGCCGGCAGATTGCAGGCGGGTGAGTTCACGGCGCATGCCGGCCTCGTTCTGGAAGAGATCCCGCTGGCAGTCCGCCGGAGCGCCAGCCCTCCCCTGCGCCAGGACGGGAGGCGCCGCGAGAACAAGGATCAGGGCGAGGCCAGCCGAAAGCCGCATCATCCGAGGTTCAGTTCCTTGAAGAAGTCGTTGCCCTTGTCGTCGATGACGATGAAGGCGGGGAAATCCTCGACCTCGATGCGCCAGACCGCCTCCATGCCGAGCTCCGGATACTCCAGGATCTCGACCTTACGGATGCAGTCCTGAGCGAGGCGCGCCGCCGGGCCGCCGATCGAGCCGAGATAGAAGCCGCCATGCCGGGCGCAAGCCTCGCGCACCGCCGAGGAGCGGTTGCCCTTGGCGAGCATGACCATCGAGCCACCGAAGGACTGGAACTGATCGACGAAGGAATCCATGCGACCCGCCGTCGTCGGACCGAAGGAGCCGGAGGCCAAACCCTCGGGCGTCTTGGCCGGACCAGCGTAATAGACCGGATGGTTCTTGAAATAATCGGGCATGCCCTGCCCGTTCTCGAGCCGCTCACGAATCTTGGCATGGGCCGAATCGCGGGCGACGACGATGGTGCCGGTCAGCGAAAGCCGGGTCTTGACCGGGTATTTGCTGAGCGTCGCGAGGACTTCGCTCATCGGCCGGTTGAGATCGACCTTGACGACATCGCCACCGAGCGACGCGTCTTCGACCTCAGGCAGGTACTTGGCCGGATTGGTCTCGAGAACCTCGAGGAAAATGCCGTCCCGGGTGATCTTGCCCTTGGCCTGGCGATCGGCCGAGCAGGACACGCCAAGGCCGATCGGCAGCGAGGCGCCGTGACGCGGCAGGCGGATGACGCGCACGTCATGGCAGAAATACTTGCCGCCGAACTGTGCACCGACGCCGAGCGACTGCGTCAGCCTGTGAATCTCCTCCTCCATCTCGAGATCGCGGAAGGCGTGCCCCGAGGGAGACCCCTTTGTCGGAAGTTCGTCGAGATATTTGGTCGAGGCGAGCTTGACGGTCTTGAGATTCTGCTCGGCCGAGGTGCCGCCAATGACGATGGCAAGGTGATAGGGCGGGCAGGCGGCAGTGCCCAGCGTCAGGATCTTCTCCTTCAGGAACGCGATCATGCGGTCCTTGGTGAGGAGCGAGGGCGTCGCCTGGAACAGGAAGGTCTTGTTGGCCGAGCCGCCGCCCTTGGCCACGAAGAGGAATTTGTAGGCGTCCTCTCCCTCGGCATAGATATCGATCTGCGCCGGCAGGTTGGTCGCCGTGTTCTTCTCTTCGAACATGGAGAGGGGCGCGACCTGCGAATAGCGCAGATTGCGCTTGTAGTAGGCATCGGCCACGCCCTCGCCCAGCGCCGACTCATCATCGCCATCGGTCCAGACCTTGCGACCCCGCTTGCCCATGATGATCGCGGTGCCGGTGTCCTGGCACATCGGCAGCACGCCGCCAGCCGCGATATTGGCGTTCTTCAAGAGATCGTAGGCAACGAACTTGTCATTCGAGGTCGCCTCGGGATCGTCGAGGATCTTGGCGAGCTGGGCGAGATGGCCCGGCCGCAACAGATGGTTAATGTCGACGAAGGCCTGCTCGCTGAGCTGGCGAATCGCTTCGCGCGAAACGCTCAGGACCTCGCGGTCACCAATCGTCTCGACTGTGACGCCCGCGTCGCCGAGCTTGCGATAGGGGGTCTTGTCCTCGCCGAGAGGGAAGAGATCGACATGCGTGTAGGCCATGAGGAACTGGCTCCGAAACAGGATGCGCCGCGGCTACAGCATGCGGCGCCGGTCATGCCGGCGTCATAGCGGCTTGCGCCCTCCAGTCCAAGCCCAGGCTTGAACGGTTCCAGTGTCAGGCAGCCTTCGCGGCGGTCTCCGCCAGGATCGCATAGATGGCGGCCGGGTCATGGGCGCGCCGCACCTGCTCCAGCACGGCCCCTCGAAATCGATCGGCTTCTCGGCGCGGGCGAACAGCCCGACGAGCCGGTCGATTCCCGGCATGCGCCCGTGGGGGATCGCGATGCCGTCGCCAATCCCGGTCGAGCCAAGGCGTTCTCGTTGCAGCAGGGCCTCGAAAAGCTCGCGCTCAGGCAGCCCAGTGAGCACGGAGGCGTGCTGGGACAGTTCCTGCAGCGCCTGCTTCTTGCCATTGGCCCGCAGCGGGGAGACCACGGCTGCGGGCGACAGAAGATCAGTGAGGGTCATGCGCCAGTCCATGCATGTCCCGTGCCGGGTTCTCACCCAGCGCCACGGGTCAGGAGTGATAACCGGGGCTACCGCCTGCCGGGGCTCAAGACAGCGAGGCCGGCGGGTCAATCCAGCCGATGTTGCCATCGCGGCGGCGGTATACGACGTTCATCCGCCCATTGCCAGCATGGCGGAAGATCACGACGGGCGCACCAGTGAGGTCAAGCTCGGCGACTGCATCACTAACGGTCAATTCGTGGAAGGATTTGGTCGATTCCGCCACGATAACAGGGTTGTCACCGCCAGAAACGGCCTCAGCCTCCTCGATTTCATCGTCAGGGGCCGCAATCACATAGCTGGGGATTTCCACCCCGGAGGCACGACCATTCATTGCGGATGAGCGATCCTTCAACCGCCGCTTGTACCGACGCAACCGCTTCTCAATGCGCTCCGCCATCTTGTCGAGACTCGCATACGGATCATGCGCCGTAGCGGAAGCTTCGAGTGTGATGCCGGAGGAGAGATGCAAGACCCCGTCCGTCCGGAAGGCGGTACCGTCCTTGTCGACGGTGACATGGCCCTGATATCCGCCCTCGTAATACTTGCTGAGGGCGGCGGCCACGCGCTCCTCGGCCTGGCCCCGCAGGGCCTCGCCGACATCGAGGTTCTTGCCGGAGATTCGCAAGCTCATGGAGTGCTTCCCCTTCTTGTCGCCATGATCAGTGATCGATCATCTCACTGAGGTAAGGACGGGGAGTCGCCATTGTCAATGAGCGCTGCGGAAT